>NZ_CP123872.1:1955000-2037500 GCF_031598375.1 Temperatibacter marinus | reverse complement strand
GGGAATCACAGCGACCAAATTACATCTACAAAGCCAATTGATTCAGAAGCCCATATTAGAAATACGAGAAAATGTCACAGAGGAACTAAGGGTTCTAGCTCTGGTCTCGATCGCGGAAATCAAAGGACAAACAACCAACCTTCAGCAAAAGATAGACAATTTGGCGATGAAAGAGGCACAAACAGATATGGCCATTGATGCCTTTAAAGATCTTGTCCAAAGCTCTCTCTTGCACAGAACATTACAAGAGCGAGCCAGAAAGGCCAACAGTGAAATAATTCAGTTACATACTGCATTGAAGCAAGCCAGGCGGCGGATACGTGCAGATTACACCTTTGTTTCAACCTATTTGCCCGCCTATTATGCGCTCATGGATATGGCTGCAAACCATTATCTTTTTATCAGTAAAACAATCAATGAACCCACTCTAGCCAGTTATTATCTGCTCAATTACGCGGCTACTGACATTCTAAACCAGACTGAAAGAGCGCGCATTATATATGGAGCACTTTACCAAGCCCGCAAACTACCGTCACCCATCACGACAATTTCTGCCTATAGTACGCTCAAATCCACACGCGATCAGTTAGCCTTTATGAAAATAAACGCCCGCCCTGCTGAATTAGCTCTTTTAACCAAGGCCTATAGCACTGTCGACTGGGCAAGCATCGAAGCCATAGAAGGCGAATCGCTTAAAAAACCTGGAGATGTGACAGAAAGTCTTCTGACAGTTAATCATGTTGAAGATGCTTTACTTTCTTTATCCCGCGCTCACCGACAAGTCATAGAGAGCCTCAGGAGCAACGCTACAGCATATAACGATGCGCTTTTAATTTCAGCTCAAGTTCGCTTTTATTTATCTTGCCTCTTAATAGGAGCGCTCACGCCGCTCTTCTACAAAAGCCTCACACAGCTCACAGCGCAATTGGTTAAGCCGCTTACTAAAATAAAAGAGCAACTCATTTGTCTGTCTGAAGGGACTGCCTTGGAAGAATATTCAGGGTCGTCAATGTTTCCTGATATGAAAGAAATTCTCAAGGTTATTGATGGGGTACAACAAAGACTTCTGGAAAAGGAACTAAAGCTTGAAGCTTTGGAAGAGGAAATCACGATTATGAGCCGCCCTCCTGAAGATCCCATAACGTTAATTGGAGAGAATTCATTTGCCATCGATGAAGTTCGTCACACCCAAGAACAATCAGAAAATGCTCAGCTCGCCCTTTCCATTGCTTCTTTTGAAGAATCACTCTCAGAAGCCCTATCGGGACTTCATAACTGTGGCGATCAGCTTTTTGTCTTTAGCGAGACACTTCAAGAAACAACTGAAACGACCATGACACTCAGTCAGGAAACCACAAAATCTATAGAGATATCCTCTACGAATATTAGACAGGTGGCTTCTGCAACTGAAGAGATTACCTCTTCAATACGAGATGTTGGCACTCAAATGCAGGAAACTAACTCGATAGCCATTCAATCAACCAAGGAAGTGGATATGGCAGAAAAACATGTGTCGGATCTTGTTTCTGTTTCAGAGAAAATTGGCAGCGTCATAAGCTTAATCACAGACATAGCCGAGCAAACTAATCTTTTAGCCTTGAACGCAACCATCGAAGCTGCAAGAGCCGGTGAGGCCGGGCGCGGTTTTGCTGTGGTTGCAAGTGAAGTAAAAAATCTGGCCAGTCAAACTGCAAAAGCCACTGAGGACATCTCAAATCAAATTCTTAACGTACAGCATGCTTCAGACAATACGGCAAAGGCTGTTTCTTTGATTAAGGACGGGATCATAAAAACCAGTAAGATCACTTCAAGCGTAGCGTCTGTCGTTGATGAACAGAATGTTGCAACTGAGGAAATCAGCCGAAGCATTAAACAAGTCTCAAGCATGGCGAGCCAAGCCTCTGATACAGCCTCTTTCGTTTCTTCTGAAAACAATAAAAACTTGACGATTGTGGAGGATCTTAATGCATCTATTCAAAATATTATAAACGCCTCGGATCATGTCAATTCTATCTTTGATGCCTTCAAGAAGGAATTAACAGCCGTGAGTTAGGCTAAGTCATCCAATATGCAAGAGAGCCTATGGGGCTCTCTTTTTTTTTGCTATGTGAAAATGTTGTCTTTATAAGGAGTGCAAAGGGGTCTTCATAAAGAAGATACAGAGGCTGGATGAAAAACGATGACATCAAAATCGTACAAGATACTCTATCACCATAGAACTCTCGCTTTGGATGGTCAGAATGTGCATATCACTGAAATGCTTAAAGCTTTTCGAGCTGCAGGCCATGAAGTTCATGTTGTCTGCCCTGCGCCTCAAGACAAAGGCGGTCAAGAAAAAGCCTCCCTCTTTAATAAAATAAGAGGTCTCGTCCCAGCGTTCATCTATGAACTGGCTGAAATCGCCTATAGCTACCGGGCCTATAAAAAATTACTCAAGGCCCATGAAGAATTTCAGCCAGACTTTATCTATGAACGATATAATTGTTTTACTTTATCTGGAAAATGGCTTCGAGAGAAAACTAAAACTCCCTTAATCATGGAAGTGAATGCACCGCTTGCTGACGAGAGACGCCGTCATGGAACTCTCGCCCTATACGGTACTGCAAAAAAGCTAGAGGCAGAAATCTGGCAGTCTGCAGATAAAATCATCACTGTTTCTGATGTTTTGTCAGGTCTTGTGGCAGAGACAGGTGTCTCAAAGGACAAAATTGTCAGCATGCACAATGGGATCGACCCTGATAAATTTGATAATATTGATACTGATACAGGCCAAATGGTACAGTGGTATAATCTTTTTGGTAAAACCATACTTGGATTTACCGGCTATATAAGAGATTGGCACAAATTAGACGATGTCATTCGGTTAATCGCAACTGAAAAAGAAAACCATAATTTACATCTAATGGCTGTTGGGGATGGGCCTGCCGTTGCGGACTGTTTAATCTTGGCAAAAGACTTAGGCATCGAAGACAGAGTTACTTTTACTGGCGTTGTTGCAAGAGAGAAAGTAGCAGATTACGTGAATTGTTTTGATATTGCCTTACAGCCTGCGGTCACTGAATATGCCAGTCCCTTGAAAATTTTTGAATATCTTGCCCTTTCAAAACCTATCATCGCCCCCAGACAAGCCAATATTGAAGAGATTTTAACTCACGGCGTAGACAGTATTTTGTTCGACACGCGAGATCATGCGGGCCTGCACGATGCTATAATGCATTATGTTGAAGACCCTAAGTCTCGCCAGAAAGCGGCAAAAGCGGCACGACAAACGTTGGAAGATCGGTCTTTTTATTGGTCCACGAATGCCAAAAGAACCATTGAGCTTGCAAGCCCTCTAGTGCGAAGGTCTGATTAGGCCGATGTAATATACTGTTTCAGAGCTTCCGCTTCGTGTTCTGTTTCACTAATCCGTTCTTTCACAACATCACCAATAGAGATGACTCCAATTATTTTACCCTCTTCTTCAACGGGAACATGTCGAATTCTACGCTCAGTCATCATTTCCATTAGATCATGGATACTATCAGTCCCTGTACATGTCACCACGGAACGAGTCATTAAGCTCTCGACCTTGTCCCCTAAAACATCACCGCCTCTGATTGAAAGGCCCCTAATAATATCTCTTTCCGAAATAATGCCCGCCAGAGTGTCGCCCTTCATAACAAGAACTGCCCCAACACGGCGCTCGCCCAGTAATTTAGAAACATCGAGAACACTATCATCCTCTGCAATAGAAATAATTTGATTGCCTTTTTCGCGCAGGATCTGCTTTACAGTCATATAAGTCTCCTCTGTTGGTATTAAACAAACAGCGGAGAGTGCAATCAACCGCTGTGATGATTACTTGAAACTTACGCATGATGAGTATGCATTATTTTCCTTCTATTGGAAAGAAAAGGCTTTATATCATACTTTATTTTATAGGGTTTTTCCCATAAGAGTAGTAGAAAGAGAAACAAATGCTAAAATATCTAACCATTGCTTTTTTGTTATTCATGGCTGGCCTGTCTTTTTGGTTCATGTATTCTGTGTGGACAACCTTTGATGATGTAGACATTGGCTTTCATGGGTCGTTTGCTCTTGGAATTGGTGTCTTTTTCACACTGCTTATTGGATTTGGGTTAATGGCCCTTTTATTCTTTAGTGCACGCAGAGGGCATGATATGTCAGCCTATGATATTTTAGACAAAGATGAAGATAAGAAAGAGGGATAAACAATGGAAACAGCTCTCCAAGAATTTTGGGGTCTTGTATTAGATGTCTGGTCAAATGGTATATACGGGTTTGATGTCTCTCGCGTCTTGCTCGGGTGTACTATTCTTATCTTTTTCATTGTCTTAAGGGATTTGTTTTCTCGTATTGTCGTGAGCCGCATTCGCGCTTTCGTCAATAAAACAGAAAATACAATTGATGATGCAATTGTTGATACCCTCGAAGCGCCCATTCGCCTTGTACCCGTTGTCCTTGGTGTTTTCCTCGCAACAAGCTATCTCGACCTTCCTGAAAGTTACATGGATATGGTAGCAAATATTAATCGATCTTTGATTTCCTTCACCATTTTCTGGGCCTTGTTTAGAGCAACAGGCCCGCTGGCGGAAATGATTGAATCAAGCGGAGGTCGTTTTCTTACGGTTTCCATGATTGGCTGGGTAACCAAAGCCATGAAAGGCGCTTTCTTTCTACTGGGTGCTGCAACAATTCTCGAAATTTGGGGCATTCAAGTTGGTCCAATTATCGCAGGCCTTGGCCTTTTTGGGGTTGCTGTTGCTCTGGGAGCGCAAGATTTATTCAAAAACCTAATAGCTGGATTATTCATTTTGGGGGAGAAACGTTTTCATATTGGAGACTGGATTTTAATCCCAGGTGTTGTTGAAGGTACAGTAGAAGATATTGGCTTTAGAACGACGCGCGTGCGACGCTTTGACAAAGCACCAGTCTATGTGCCAAATACAAAATTAGCTGATCATGCAGTGACAAATTTTTCGCGAATGACCTACCGCAGAATCAAGTGGGTTATTGGGGTTGAATATAACACCACTGAACAGCAACTAAGGAATATACGCCAGGCCATTGAGACCTATCTATCTGAAAACAAAGCTTTTGCTCGCCCAGAGGAAACATCAACTTTTGTTAGAATTGATCATTTTGCTGACAGTTCCATAAATATCCTACTCTATTGTTTCACAAATACGACCAATTGGCTTGAATGGCTAGAAGTGAAAGAAGAACTGCTCCTTAAAATTAAAAACATAGTGGAATTTAACGATGCCAACTTCGCCTTTCCAAGTCAGACACTCTATGTGGAAAGCTTAGGCGACGATGTCGAATCTTTCCCAAAGAAATAAAAGGATTATCTCATGAGTATCATTGATAGAGAAGTAACTCTGCGTGTCTCGCCTATGGCTGCCGATTTAAACATCAACGGCAATATTTTTGGAGGGTGGGTGCTCTCCCAAATGGATATCGCCGGAGGCATCGAGGCTGCGGCTGTCGCAAAGGGCCCTGTCGCCACAGTCGCAATTGAGAGCATGCAATTTATTTCGCCCATCAATCTGGGGGAAGTGGTCAGTCTTTATACAAAGACCATTAAAAAAGGAAAGACATCAATGGTGATTAAGATTGATGTCTATGCAACATCTTGGCATGACCATTCTGAACCAAGAAAAGTCACTGAAGCGAATTTCATTTTTGTTGCTGTGGATGAAAACGGTCAAAAACGGCAGCTATAAAGCTAAGGAATATCAACCTCCCTCGCCTTTAACAGTTTCGTATATTTCACCTTCTCGGTTCGCCTCCGGTTTACCCAGTTCACTGAAGGCCGGCGTTCTATATTCGTCCTTGCCGACAATCTTGTTGTTTGAATCCACATGAACGGCTCTTGAAATACGACCAGGCAGTTGATCGGCCGCTACCATTTCATAGCCCATTATAATGGCAAGATCGCCCTTGCTAAATTGGTGTGCGGCTGCCCCGTTCAAGCAAATAACGCCGCTGCCTTCTGTTCCTTCAATAATATATGTCTGGATACGTTCACCGTTCGTTATGTTGACCACATCAACTTGCGTATGCGGCAGCAATCCACTGGCCCGTAAGAGAACAGGATCCACGGTAATAGATCCAACATAGTCCAATTCTGCACCTGTCACAGTGACGCGGTGTAATTTTCCATACATAAAGGGCCTTAAGGCACTGTCCAAAGGTAAAGACATCTCTGATCCTTTCTGATCATTCATAAAGCACCAGATAAGATAAAATACCCTGAAAGGCAACTGGATTTATGTCCAAGAGAAAAGGCCCTGCACTAGCAGAGCCTTCAGGTCATTTAACGCCTAATTTACTGAGATTATTTCTTAGATCCATAACCAGGGCCATCATTCTCGTCAGAGTCGTCAATCTCACCCTCTAGGCTGTCTGCTACCCCGTCCGATTCAAGAGGAGCTTGATATTCAATATCAGCTTCTGCAGGCGCGCACATGCGGTGCCTAACCCCGTGTGCGATGGCAATTGCAGCATAAGAGGGCATGGCAAGAACCAGTGATAGAATGATCATCAACATTATTGATCCTGTAGCAATCGCCAACAATTGAGGCACTAACGTGATCAAATATATGAAAAAGAGCACTATGGCAAAATCACCAGTATGCGGTGTTTCATAACTGCTGTGCTGATCATCAAGGGCGGTTTTCGTCAAATTCGCAGAAAATACGGCATAGACAAAACTAATGGCAAACATCACAATGGCATTGAATGTCAGAATAGTAAGCGTCATTTGCTCTTGCATCTGCGCACTCATAGCCGTCATTAACCCTTCGACAGTTGGGGTGAATTCTGGTGTTGGTTGATTAAGCGACTCTAATCCAAAAATATCTACGCCTACAAAAGATAAAATGAAAGAGATCACTAGTGAAACAATAGCGAGAAGTAGAGAGATAAAGAAAAATTTGATCCCATTCACAAGTCCGGACGATAAAAGCGCTGACCAACTGCCTATAGCCCGATCAACACCAAGCGCTCCGAGGCGCACAAAATAATTAAACAAAGCCCCATAAAAGGTCAGCATAAAGATAAGTAAGAGTACGACAACTACAAATAAAGTGAGTGCTGAAGGTGGATTATTCTCAATCCCCCCACCAGATGTTACTGAGGTGAATAATACAGCGACCACTGCAATGACCACTATAAGGCCAGCCAAAATCGCAAAGATTCGTATAATATGATTAAGTGTTATGCCAAGTGTTTCACTTAGGGCATTGCGAATTGTAAAGGACATAGGACCCCCTCCGAATATAAAAAATGTCAGATCACCCTATAGGATCTGACATTCATATTAAAGATAAAATATAAGGACTTAGTCAATCTGACGTACAGCCCCTTTTGAGGCACTGGTTGTCAACATTGCGTAGGCCTTCAGCGCTGTTGTTACCTTCCTTGGACGTGGATGCACGGGCTGCCAAGCTGCCTTACCCTTTGCTTCCATCACCTCTCTTCTTTCTTGAAGAACGGCATCAGAAATGACAACGTTGATCGATCTCGCTGGAATATCGATTTCGATAGTATCGCCCTCTTCTACAAGGCCAATCGCCCCGCCTTCTGCCGCTTCAGGACTAGCGTGACCGATTGAGAGACCACTTGTGCCACCACTAAAGCGACCATCAGTAAGCAAAGCGCACTCTTTCCCAAGTCCCATAGATTTTAGATAACTGGTCGGATACAGCATCTCTTGCATTCCTGGGCCGCCGCGAGGGCCCTCATAGCGAATAATAACCACATCGCCTGCGACAATTTCATTCCCAAGAATAGAGGCAACCGCTGCATCTTGACTTTCAAAAACACGTGCACGTCCAGTGAATTTCCATATGCTTTCATCCACACCAGCGGTTTTAACAATACAGCCTTCTTCAGCAATATTTCCGAAAAGAACCGCCAAGCCCCCTTCTTTGCTGTAAGCGTGCTTAACAGAGCGAATACATCCCTCTTTTCTATCCAAGTCTAAGGAGTCAAACCTTTTATTCTGAGAGAAGGCCACTTGCGTTGGAACACCTCCTGGTGCTGCCTTAAAAAACCGGTGCAATTCTTTATCGTTATTCATTTTTACATCGCACACATCTATGGCATCTCCCAAAGTCGGTGTATGGACTGTGGGGCTCTCTCTATTAATAAGTCCGCCGCGATCAAGTTCTGATAGAATAGCCATAATGCCCCCCGCTCTATGCACATCCTGAATATGATATTTTTCAGTCGCGGGAGCAACTTTACAAAGATTTGGTACTATTCGAGATAAGCGGTCAATGTCGTCCATTGTAAAGTCAATCTCGGCTTCTCGTGCTGCCGCTAAAATATGAAGCACAGTATTGGTTGATCCTCCCATAGCGATATCAAGAGCCATGGCATTTTCGAAGGCTTTAAAATTTCCGACATTTCGCGGCAAGACTGCGTCATTCTCATGCTCATAGTAGTCTCGAGTTATTTCAACAATGCGTCGTGCAGCCGTCAAGAATAGATGTTTTCTGTCCGCATGAGTCGCAAGTGTTGTCCCATTCCCAGGCAGAGCAAGTCCTAAGGCTTCCATAAGGCAGTTCATTGAATTTGCAGTAAACATCCCAGAGCAAGAGCCACATGTTGGGCAAGCAGATCGCTCAATCTTAGCAACTTCCTCATCAGAGATTTCAGGATTAGCTGCATCAACCATCGCATCCACAAGATCTAGTTTTCGAATGCTACCATCTTCATAGTCAGCTTCTCCAGCCTCCATAGGACCGCCAGAAACAAATATAGCTGGAATATTCAACCGCATCGCAGCCATCAACATGCCCGGAGTGATTTTATCGCAGTTTGAAATACAAATCAGGGCATCGGCACAATGCGCATTTGCCATATATTCAACACTATCAGCAATAATCTCTCGGCTGGGAAGACTATAGAGCATACCGTCGTGCCCCATGGCGATACCATCATCAACAGCAATGGTATTAAATTCTTTGGCGATTCCCCCAGCTTGTTCGATTTCACGAGCGACCAATTGCCCCATATCTTTTAAGTGAACATGACCCGGCACAAACTGTGTAAAACTATTGGCCACGGCAATGATCGGCTTTTGAAAATCTTCATCTTTCATGCCGGTTGCGCGCCATAAGGCCCTCGCCCCTGCCATATTGCGACCATGGGTGGATGTTCTTGAACGATACTCAGGCATAAAGAGGCTCCAACTCTAGAAATAAACACAACTTTACGCGTTTATAACTTTGGCATTTCTTGATGTCGACAATAAAAGGAATGATTTTTAAATTATTTTTGAAATATTATTTCAAAACAAAAAAGCCAGCATAAAGCTGGCTTTTCAATTCTATGCAGACAAAAGCTACATGCCGTATTCATCAACTCCCGAAGAGAGGAGACGGGCAAGACCCAACACTTTCTTGCGGATACGGGGATCATTGATACGGTAATAGGCTTGTACCAATTCCTGTGTTTCTTCACGCTGGAATGTGTCTTCATCCAAGACTACGCTATCAGAATATCCAGGCAAGGAAGTTTCTGCGCCTTCAAAGAAATAAGCAACGGGTACGTCTAAAGCGGTTGCCATTCGAAACAGTCTGCTTGATCCAATCCTATTCGTGCCGCGTTCATATTTTTGAACCTGCTGAAAAGTCACTCCCAATTCTTCGCCCAATTGAGTTTGACTGAGTCCCAACATCTTACGACGAGCGCGTACCCGACCCCCGACATATGTGTCGACTGGATCAGGGGACTTTAGTTCTAAATCATTCATTATTATATCCTAATTTATCATCACGGTGATATAACTATAATACTTTATATGGTATTGATACAACCAAACAAACAATTAAAGTTGTATTGTTTGCATTTTGAATGTGTATCGTGAGACCCTAATCTTCCTATAGTTATGCAACCCTTATACAATCTAATCGAATAAATCAATTTATAATCATGAATGCCATTATTATACCCCATAAAAGGGATTTCAGTATTTCCATCCAGCCAATACGATCTAAATAGTTGATATCTTACTTATTTTTTCAACCCCTCATAGGCCTTGCTTGCCATTTCATACACCGGCTTACTAAGCCCCTCTTTTGCTAAAATCCGTTTCAACTGCTTGCCAATCAAGACTTGCCGCTCTTTATCCAACTTATGATAGCGGCCAAGCGGCGTTAACATACGAGCTGCAACTTGAGGATTAATATCATCTAATTTCAAGATTGCATTTGCCAAAATTTCGTACCCCTTGCCGCATCGTCGGTGAAATGCACTTAAGTTCCCCATGGTAAACATCCCAATTAAGGAGCGTATTCTGTTGGGGTTTGTATAGGAAAAGTCTCTATGATTTTGCAGAAGAGCAATCTCAGAATGAACATTCTCATGTGTTGAAAGAGCCTGCGCAGCAAACCATTTATCAACAACCAGTTCATCTTTTCGATAGGCCTTATAAAAATGGCGAATAAGCTGTTTACGCTTGCCAATTGAACTATGAACCAATGCTTGAAGCGCAGCCAATTTATTCGTCATAGTGGTACTGTCCTGAAACTGGTCCACAATCAATCTATTCTCAGCATGTCCCCCAGTTTTCGCCATATATGATAAACAGACATTTTGAAGACGTCTAAAATGAACAGCTTGTTTATCCCCCTTCAAGGACAGACTTTTAGCGGCACTGCGCGAAGATAAATAAACAGATTGAAGTGACTTTCTCAATCGATGGGCAATCTTTTTTCCTAAGAACTGACGCGCCTCAAAAACAGCATCAATACTTAATCGCTTCATGGAACTGATACAATCATTCTCGCTGGGCATAGAAAGTATCGACGATATCAAAGCAGGATCACGTTCATAAGCTTCCAGACATTGTCCAAGGCTTTTGATTAATTTGTTGGAAACTGTCTTCGTTTGTGACGCTTCAATTTGCTCCGCAATTTTATAAACTTCTTTTTTCAGAAGCAGGTCGCTCATTTCAACGCGGTTGAAGGAATCGGTATCAAAATTCAGTATAAAATATTGCTGTAATTCTGACAGTGTGGTTTCCATCTCCACAGGAGCAGAGAAGCCTCTCAACAGGCTTGGTACAGCTGTAGGCTCAACCCCTTCAAAAGTAAATTCATCAGCCCCTTGGGTCATCATTAGTAAAAAGCTGCCATTCCCGAGAGGTCGGATATTAGAGCTTAGGCCCTGCGCACTTAAGCAATCTCCATGCTCCGTAGCAAATCCCATGACAATAGGAATTACCATAGGTTTTTTCATATCCTGACCAGGGGTAGAAGGAACAGTCTGCGACACGGAAAGAATAGTTTTACTGCCTTGCCCTTTTTTTACATCAACTTTAATTTCTGGGGTCCCTGCCTGAGAATACCATAATCTAAACTGCCTCAAGTCAAAGCCTGAGGCATCTTCCATTGCTTGAACAAAATCTTCACAGGTAACTGCAGAGCCATCATGTCTTTCAAAGTATAAGTCCATACCTTTTCTAAAAGCAGCCTGGCCAATAATGGTTGCCATCATTCGAATAACTTCAGCCCCTTTATTATAAACAGTCGCTGTATAAAAGTTATTGATTTCAATGTATTTTTCAGGTCTGACTGGGTGTGCAAATGGTCCTGCATCTTCGGGGAACTGAGCGGCGCGCAAAGCCTTTACATCATCAATCCTCTTAATCACACGTGACCCCATATCACTGGAAAATTCTTGATCACGGTACACCGTTAGCCCCTCTTTCAAACTTAATTGAAACCAGTCGCGGCATGTCACGCGGTTACCTGTCCAATTATGGAAATACTCGTGTCCTATCACACCTTCAACATGTGCAAAATCAGTGTCTGTTTCAGTGTCTGGACTCGCTAAGACATATTTCGTATTAAAGACATTCAAGCCTTTATTTTCCATCGCTCCCATATTGAAGTCCGAAACTGCAACGATATTATAAACATCAAGATCATAAGCCAGTCCGTATGTTTCTTCATCCCATTGCATGGACCGTTTTAGTGCACCCATAGCATAATCACATTTAGCTTGATCCTTCTCAAGAGTATAAATATTGAGGGTTACATCCCGCCCTAAAGAAGTGTGAAACTTATCTGTCAAGCAGGCCAGGTTGCCAGCAACAAGTGCAAAAAGATAGGCTGGCTTTGGATGCGGATCATTCCATATGGCATAGTGATATCCACCCGCAATCTCACCTGCACCCGCAGGATTGCCATTAGAGAGCAAGACCGGATAGTCTTCCATTAAGGCTTCAATACGAACAGAAAAAACTGACAGCACATCTGGTCGATCTGGATAATAAGTAATATGTCTGAAGCCTTCAGCTTCACACTGGGTACAAAAATTACCACTGGAAAGATATAGACCTTCCAGGCGTGTATTTTCTTGAGGGTTAATGGAGGTGACAACAGTGAGTTCGAATGACTTAGGCGCATTATAAACCCGCAAATGCTCTTCAGAAAGGTCATAGTCTTTTTCTGCCTCTAAAAGCACACCGTCCATGTGAAGAGAGAGAAGAGACATATAAGGCCCGCCGTTAAGCTCGAGGACGGTCGAAGCCTGTCCTAATCTTCTACACGACAGTTTAGACGTAACTATTGTCTCTGCTGGAGAGAGCTTAAAAGTCAGAGCAATTGTATCAATGGCAAAAGGATAGGCGGCATAATCAGCCAAAAGTATTTCTTTAGGCTGGGTATCAATCACATCAAATTTCATGCTTATCGTCTCCGACGTCTCGGTGTTGGGGAATCCATCATATAGTCTAGCGGAACAGCTGTGGTATATTTAATCCGTTCCATAGCGAAACTACTATTCACATCAGAGAGCTCGACACTAGATATTAATCGTTTGTAAAAAGTATCAAAAGCCGCCATATCGGGCACGACAACACGCATGAGATAATCAACCTCGCCGCTCATACGATAAAATTCTACAACCTCATCATACTCATCTATAGCCTTGGAAAATTTCCCAAACCAATCGATATTATGTTGGTTTGTTTTAATGGCAATAAACACATCAAGTGGGACATTTACTTTCTCACGATCAACAATTGCTACACGTTTGGTAATAAACCCCTCAGACTCTAAGGATTGAATCCGGCGCCAGCAGGGCGTCGTAGAAAGTCCTACTTTTTCAGCAATTTCAGCTGTAGATAGGGTTGCATCTTCTTGTAAGAGTGC
Organism: Temperatibacter marinus; assembly: GCF_031598375.1. Lineage (NCBI taxonomy): Bacteria > Pseudomonadati > Pseudomonadota > Alphaproteobacteria > Kordiimonadales > Temperatibacteraceae > Temperatibacter > Temperatibacter marinus. The sequence continues at coordinate 2,024,325 of NZ_CP123872.1, read as the reverse complement.
TAAAATTTTGCGATCTATATCGTCCATTACAATACCTCTCGATCCGTCGATTAAACAGCCTTAACTGTTTTCTTTTCTATGGTTATTCTATCCAGTGAGATAGCCCCACCGCCTCGTAATACAAGGAATACAAGTACAACAGCCCACATCAAATGGTCCGGCCAACTTGTTGGATAAACAAATATCTGGATGACTGCTGTCATGCCCAGCAACATGGTCGCACTGACCCTTGTCATGAAGCCCGCAATCAACAATAGGGGTAAAAAAGTTTCTGCATATATGGCCATATGGGCTGCAAGATCGTATGGCAGAAGAGGAAGCGCATATTCATTTTCAAAAAGCAGATATGTAGTCTCAGATGGCTCCAGGAAACCTTCATCGACTTTAGTTCTGCCTGATTTCCAAAAAATATAAGCGATCCAAAGCCGTGCAATGAGATTTATATCAGGTGCAGGAAGGGACTCTAATTTCCTAACAAGCGAGTTATAGAATTCAACCATATTATAATCCTTTTATCGACCCTGAGGTCTTAGTATATAAATATACCCTTTTCAAAAAGTGATGCCATCACCGACCCTAAAGAATCTTTTCCAAATTCTTCAGCGTTTTTAAGATATATTTCACAGCGTTGCTCGACCCCATTCTCTTCACCCTTATAGGACAAAAAATCATATTCAGATTGGCTTAAGGAATGCAGAAACACATCTCCTTCCACATTGATCACAAGGATATTCTGCGGATTATCTGCCATTTCAATCCCATCAAAATCAAGTTGGCCCGTTGCTGCAAGCCACATGTCTATAATAGGCCATCGACTACAAAAAGCAATTTTAGATTTTGTAATTTTTAAGGAATTATTTTCCAACAATATTTTTGATTGTGATAATTTTTGCCATTCAACTGGGGATATTGGGATTGATTCAGGCATTTCCTGTACATAATCTATCGCAGCTTCGGCCCTCAGCATATCTGCTATAAAGGGATAGTCTTGTGCCTTATCAAAGCCAAGCCAAAAGTCAGCAAAGCGCGGTGCGTAGGCAGATAACATTGGTGCTGATGGTAATTCAGTTTTCACGAACTCCCGTGCGACAGCTCTAATAAAATCATCCCCCGTCATAGAAGAAGTCACTGGAAAACTGGATACAATTGTATCAACCAGAGAAAGGTGTACGTTATTCTGATGGATCTGAAGACGTTCCGAAGGCTCAAAAAGTCCCCCTTGTATATAATCTTCAATGTCACTTTCTTCACAGGAAGGATTAGAAAGCCTTTTTGTGAAATCCTTTTGCAGACTTGCCAAGTCATAGGGAGAGCGAAATTCATCTGTCATAATAAGGCCTCGCGCTGAGAGGGAGGCACATTTATAAGCGCGGCCGCTTTATCTGCTTCTTCCATAAAGACTGAAAAATCAGGTAAATTACTATCCCATTCAATGAGCGTCGCACCGCCAATGCCACCCTCGAGAGCATATTTGTACAAACTCCAGACCTCATCAGCGACGCGAGACCCATGATCGTCTATCAATAGTGTGCGTCCGTCGATAATTTTTGTTGCATGCCCTGCAAGGTGAATTTCTTTTACTGCACCCAGATTGATCTCCCGAAGGAAGGTTTTGGCACAATACTCCAAGTTTGTTGCTGAAACATAAATATTATTAATGTCCAGCAAAAGACCGCAACCTGTCTTGTGTGCCATTTCATTGAGAAATTCAGCTTCGCCCATATTTGAGTGCGTATAGGACAAATAGCTTGAAGGATTTTCAACAAGTAACTGCCTGCCAAGGACATCTTGAACCTCTGAGATGTTTCTACAGACGACCTCAAGACATTCTTCATTCAATGGTAAGGGAAGAAGGTCATTTAAATAGGCCCCATGACTTACGGACCATGAGAGATGATCAGAAACCAGGCAGGGGTTTATCCATTCAACAAGATGCTTGAAACGCCGCAGATGATCTTTGTCTAGTCCTTCAGCACTTCCAAGTGATAAGCCAACGCCATGAACTGATATATCATAGTGCTCACGAATAGTTTGAAGCGCACGAATATGAGGCCCGGCAGGCATCATATAATTTTCAGCATGGATTTCAAAAAAGTCCAAACTTGGCATTGCTGAAATAATCGCATCGTAATGATCAGATTTTAAACTTACTCCAAGGGGAAGATCTGAGTGACGCTTGTGCATAAAAATTCCTAAAAAAAGGCGCTCAGAGTGAAAACCCTGAACGCATAATTCTTACCTTGATAAGGATTAGCTACGAGGCTTACCTACACTGCTTTTCGCAAGTTTCTTGCAAAGATTCATTGGCATATATACCCACTCGTCCGCAGCGTTGTCAGCTTTTGCTTCACCTGCGCATGAGTGATTTTTTGTTTGGCAATCATTCTTGCCTTTCGCTGCTACACCGTAGCACTTTACTTTCTTGCCTTTGCCTTTTTCGATAACGTTAGACGATGAAGCTGATGCTGTCGCTGTCGCCATTGAAAGAGCCAATGCCATCGCACCTGTTGCAACTACTGCTTTTTTAAGTGTGTTTTGCATGATGTCCTCCATATGCAATTATTGTTTAACCCAAATTGGTTGGTTTGTTTCAACACCCTGATCATGGCCCAGGCTTCGCAAAAAAGATAATCATATCCTCATCACCTTTTTGTGAAGGAAATGTAGACATGACTATCTATATAATAAATATATGGTTTTTAAAATTTCGCAGGCTGCAAATTATTGAGATTGTGCAGATTTATCAGAGAAATCTTTATTATAATCACGCATGAATGTACGCAGTTTATTGATACTTGCAATCTGTTCCACAATACTGTTGAGCTCTCCACCAGAAAGATCCTCTTGATTCGTCAATAGCTCAAAAGCAGTATTCAAGTCACCTACACGCATCTGAAGGCCATAGCGATCTCGCATTTCTTTTAATCCTTCACGATCTCGATTAAATGCCATGGCAATACAAGATCGAATAAGGAACAGGCGGCTTTTCGAATCAAGCATTTCGTTACGACGCCAGCTATCTCCTAACAGCACTCGGGTAGATGTAACAACCTGTTCATAATCCTGTGCTCCCCAGTAAAGGTCTGCTCTTAACTCTTTAGCCATAGAAGACCCATCATCTTCAAGATGAACTTCCGCTTCTTCATAGCGACCTAGTTCAATCAAGGCCTTGGCTTCAACCCAGCGTCTTTTGTCAATAATATCCTCAGGCAGGCCCATTTGCTTCGTTGCGCGAATAATGTCTAAAGACTTCTCAGGTTTCTTATCTAAGATATAAACACGGGCTAAATCAGCCGCTAAACTGGCCTTCGCAGACTGAGTTTCAACTCGCGTTGTAATTAAGTGTAGATAAAGATTAGCCGCATCGTCCAGCAGATCCATCTGCTCAAGGCGGTCCACAAGATTAATAACAATACGGTCACCATCGGGCCCCTTTGGGTTATGTTCTTGATATTGGAAGAACATAGCTACTGCGCGACTAGCAGGGAGACTGTTCGCCTCACCATTCAAGAATAGACGCTTAAAGAGATTACGCATGCGCTCAGGAAAGCGATGTTTTGTTGCTTCAGAACGAAAATAAATTGTTCCATATTTTAAGGCATCAAAAGCCATGTTATAATGCTTTTTCTGTTCATAAAGTTCAACGAGTTTAGACTTCACTAACCCTTCAAACTTTGGCCCTCTCCAGGCGAATGACAATCGTTCGAGTTCTGCAATAGCTTCATCATCCGAAATATCCTTCATCTTTAGATTATGCATCACTCTACTAAATCGAGCATATGCAGATAATCTTCGATCAAGTGACGAAGAAACTTCATCAAAATACCCAAGAGCCTCAGACTGACGCCCCTGTGCTTCTGCAAGTTTTCCTCTAAGATATTTGCCTTCTGTCACTTGACGCTCTCGAAGGTTATCCGTTTTCATTTCCTGAAAGAGATCAAGTTCCTGCTGGGCCATACGGAAATTTTCTTCAGCAAGAGCCGCACGTATCACGGCCAGTTGAATAGAGGCACGGTCGGCAGGCACATAGCCTCCAATCACATCTTTACCACGTCTGTAATGGTCCAGTGTGTCCTTAAAAGCCCCGCGGCTTTCTTTAATTTTCGCCCGCCAAAGCTCGATATCCTGCTCACCATTCAAGGTTGTCTTAAAGAGATCTGCTCCAGATTCAGCCATGCGCCCCATTCGGTAATTTGCAATACCTCTTACAGCAAGGAAGTCCCCTTTACGTTCAATTGTGGGATCGTCTTCAACCATCAATCCTAACAAACCAAGAGATTCCGTCGGACGGTTATGTGCTAAGTAGAACCGAGCTAGGTCCCATCTATATTTATTTCTCTGTTTCCGCTCTGCAAGAGAGAGCTTCAACATAAGTCGTGCACGGTTTTTCTTATAATCTCTTGTCGAGCCTATGCGCCAAGCATCAAAATCAACTAGTTTTTGCGCTAAAATTGCAGACATCTCTCCAACTTTTGACAAGACCTCGGTTTTAATGGCAACGCCTGTTCTAAAACGGTTGATAATAACTTTGTCTGATAAGGGTTCAATTGCAATGCCTTGAGCGGTTTTCATCAAGATAGCTTCAGCATAATCCCTCTTAGAAGAAAGACCTCTTCCCATACCTAAAAGAGGTAAAACAACCACTTCATCCCCAATTGTTGGGTCTTCAAAGGTAAGCTTATTTCCAATTTGATTGGCTTCAACAAAGATATGATTGCCATTCAGCGTATCGTTTCTACGCTGAGGTAAAAGAGGGAAGCGTGGCCGTGTCGGCGTATCTTTAAGTTGTAGAACCCATCGATCTTCAATAACTTCCATGACAATATTTTGGTTTGCCGTGATCGCCATGCGTAAGATGGTTGCGTCTTTATGCTCAACGGGATAAACCCCTTGCACGCGCCCCTCAAGAATTTTCTTGGCTTCAAGCATCCCGCGGTCATCAATATTCATTTTACCATCAAAGACAATCCAAAGATTACCATAGCGCTCAAAAGCAGCTGCTGGAACAATTCCTGGCATATTGAATATGAAAGAAACGCCTGACAAATCAGGCAGACTATTCACATCCACTGACAATGTACCGCCGCTACCCGCTATGCCATCATTGGTTTCAAAGATAACCCCTTTAGACTTTTTCGTGACAGTCAGTTGGACATCCATATCCTGGCCATCCGTCACAGCTTTAGATTCGCCTTGCGTATATTCAGGTCCTTCCAGAGCTTCTTTTTTCTTGTCGTCCTGAGGCTTCTTATCGTCTTTAGGTTTTAATTCAGTCGTCGAAACAAGGTTGCTTAAATCACGATCTTGCTTTGGTTTTTCTTTCTGGATTATCTCTTCATCAGGTTTTTTTACGGCCGCGGCGGCTGAAGGGGGCTCATCCCCTACAGGAGGCACATTAGCATCTGACGTTGATTGATTTTCTGTACGATTTTCTGGTGTAGCCCCGCTCGTAGCCGGCGCACCTTGCGTTGTAGCTGCATTAGACTCTTCTGGCGTAGCCGCGGTGCGAGCTTCAGCTGTATCTGGCGTAGATGCAGGCCTTGAACTGGATGTTTGTGCCGGTGTAGGGCTCGTGACTTGTGGACGCACAGTTCCCTGAGCCAGCCTCTCTCGCATACGACGGGTACGATCTCTCACAAAAGCTGGCGTCACAGGATATATATCTAAATACACAGACGTTCCCCGACGATATTGTCTAGGGTATGCCTCAGCATTCACTGTGAAACGGACTGTCGTTGTTGTCGTTGTGCCAACAGATGATGGAGCCGTAAAATTCGTCATGCCAGACTGTACAGCACCCGTAAAGGCAGGCTGAAAAGAGGCCTCAAAGATAACTTCGAGCGTTGTACCTGTCTTAACAACTTGAAAAGGAACTTCGACTGGAAAATCAAAAATCAACCGCGTGAAGCCATTTTGCTCACTCCCTCTAACAGGGACCTGAGCCTGTGCTTGAGAGGCAGTAACCGCAGAATTTGCTGAAGTGGCACTGCCTGCAAGGGCAGGTAGCGCTGTCATCAAAAGGGCAGCAACTACTGTTGATTTAACAGTGTAAGACATGCGTCCTACGCCTGATACTTTGTTAAAGTATTTCATAAATACCTCGCTTCACACCTTCGTCCAGAACTTTAATTTCAATCCGCTCTTTCGATCCAGATCTTTCTTCTCGGCCAATTATGGTCATCGCCCCTTTAACCCCTCTATTATCGAAAACAGCAGCAACAGACCTCGCCATTGCAATTGCCTTTTCACTTGGGTTTCTATAAGGCTCCAGAAATTGAGCATCCTGAGGACTTATACCATTAATTATAATGTTATTTGGCAATTGCGCCAATTTTATGCCCAACTCAATAAATTTCTTCGCTTGGTCTGGTGAAATAAGATGATCGGATTGAAGAAAAATATTTTCCGCAGGGATTGTCATCACCAATTGATTGTTTACGAGATCAAAAGATCCGCCCCTAAACAAAGGATCATCCTTCAAACTATTTTCAAAGAGTGTTGCTAAATACCTAACATTTTTACCGCGGATCTCAGAAACAGCTGACTTACGACTATCATCTTCGACTTGAACCGCAGATTCTTTAACACTGAACTGCTGCTTCATTGAGTCCACAAGACTCTCCCAGCCTGCGCTTTGAACAGTATTCATTGAGAAGAGCAGGACAAAGAAGGTCAACATAAGAGACATGAGGTCAACAAAGGTCACCGTCCAGGCTGAACCCTCTGAGTTCTCATAAGGATCTTCCTCATTCTGAGTCATGAGTATTCCCCTCAATCTCAATTACCGAACCAGAGAGAGCAGAAAGCCTCAGGCTCACTGGCTGTTTATGCCGAAAAACGAAAAAGATAGTATTACTCTTCTCTTTAACTAATCCTGATGTGAATTTTAATTTTCCGCCGTGAGTTTGCTCAATTGTTTTTCTCAGAGACTCTGACCGCATGACCGCGAATTGATCGGGCCTCGTTTCATCTGCACTCAGAATTCCTGTACCAATGCCGTATAGAATGAATAATTCTTTAGATCCCCGTGTTGCCGCTTCAAAGGGTTCAAGAATATCTTGTATAATCGCCTGTTTTTCTCTGTTCAAAATTAGAGAACCCCGAGCAAAAAGCTGATCAGCATCGATTGCTACACGCAGGACATTTCCACCTTCTGAACCAAAACGTCCTTCGATGTTCAGGGATGATTTCAAACGTTCATTAACTGCTCTAAGAAAATTATCGTCCCGAGCTGCGGGAAAGTCATTCTGAGCCACCTTTTCGCCAGACGTTTCCGTGGCGAGCTCTTTAAAGCTAGAATTAACGCTTTTCATCACTTCAGAAGATTTATTGGTAGAAGGCTCTGACAAAGCCGTCAGAACAATGAAAAAACCCAATAGAATTAAGTAAAGAGCTAAAAACATGCCCAGCGTAGAATTACCGCCAGACTCTTCAGAGGAAATGTTTCTATTTGAATGTGACATCAACTCTTTCATAGGACTAATCGGCCTTCAAAAAGATATTCAAAATTCCATGCTGTGCGTGATTAATCAAAACTCGCAAGCAATGCATCAATATCCGCTTGAGAATTACCTTCTCCATCAAGTTGTGGTCCATGAAGAAGGGCTTCATCATTTACAACATCTCCGCCCTCGTCAAAGACTTCTTCTTCTACTGTTTCCACGTAATCATCCCCGATTGCCTCTGCAAGGGCGATTAATTTATCTTCAAGATGGTCAAGTGTTGAAGCAACTTTGTTAATACGCTGGCCGGTGATGTCCTGAAAACTACTTGCCTCAAACAAATCGGTAGACAGCTTCATTAGAGTGTCCGCCTGGTCTCCCTCCATTGAAAAGGCAATTTCAGACAGCGTATCAGCAGCGTCCATAACAGTCCCAGCAGCAGCTTCTGTATTTTCCACAACAGCAGACAGTTCATCAGCAGCTCGGGGAATATCGACAGCCGATAAAGACTTAGGTCGCATAGACCCTAACTCATCGCGAGCCGCGGTAATGAAATCTAAGAGCTCCTTCAACTCACCTGCAATATGCTGTATATCGCCGGCTTGAGATGTTCCTGAAACGAGTGAAGAAACGACTTCCCCAACAGTATCAATAGGAATTTCTTCCCCATATTGTTCTTTTACTGCTGAAATTCGATCATCAAGATCAACCACTGAATCCGTCATATATTACTCCCGCCCCTACTCTCACTTATTGCAATGCAATTGAGGCATCTGGCTTCGCCATTTCAGCCATGCTTGTCGTCAGCTCTGAAGCTTGCAATGCAGGCATCAACTCAAGAATTTTTGAAAATTTCTTCTCGGGCATGTTGCTCGCGACTTTCAGCAGCGTTGCTAAATCCTTTTGCTTAAGCTCAACAAAAATTGGCGCAGCTCTTTTGGGATTCATATTAGAATACATAGCTACCAATTTATTCAACTTGTCCTTCTCATGCTTTTCAAACTCGCCCAGAAGAATTTTGATCTCTCCACGAATACGTTCAAGATCTTTAATCTTAAAATCAATGTCTTGCTCAACTTTCAACAGAAGCTTTTCTTTCAGGTCAATTGAACGTTCTCGCTGATCGATCTGAGCGCTTCGTTGGCGCAACTTCTGGAGAATGTTATCTTCCTCTGTCGAAGACAGATCATCCCCATTCACGATATCATCCAAATCAGCGGGTTGATTATCATCTTTTTTGTCAGCAGCAGGCTTATCGTCTTTTTTCTCAGGCTTATCTTCTTCCTGATTTTCTTGTGCGACCACTGGAGCATTCATGAGCTCAACACCAGTCCATACACTTGAAACCTTCAATACCAAAGCAATTAGGGATACAATTATTAACGTCGGAAACAGCTTAACGTTACTCAGCATCATTTTATCCTCTCGTCCAATCCAGACTTGTTTAATTCTTTTTGGCTAGCGCGCTTCTTTTAGAGCTTCTAGCAATTGTTTTTGTTCTGACTTCACTTTTTTCTTAGGCTGACTTCCAAATAAATCTGCCTCGCTCTTTTCACTGACTGTATGCAGCGGATCAGAGCCTTTTCCAGATTCCTTCGTCAATCGTTGCTCAATCCGATCGGCCAAATTATTACCAGCCTCTGTGATTAAAAGCAGCTCATCAGATAACACTTTGGCCTTTTTAACCTGTGTCTGAAGCTGCTCTTCAACCTCAACGGCTGTATGTTTCAATTGCCCTACGCTGCGCTGCGCTTCTATGACAGCCGTATTCAGCTCTTGAACAATCGCCTTCATCTCATCCTGTCCGCTTCGGATCGCGTTCAATTTCTTGTAGACGACCATGCAAGCACCAATTGCCGCAATAAGCAGCACAGCTAGAACACCATCAATCACCAAAGCCAAAAGCGGAGTCATACTCTCTATTCCTATACTAACAAACTAGGGTTACCGAAAAATTAACAAATTTCTCAAATTCATCAATACTATAACCGGTTTACTCTTTTGTTGCTAGTCTTTCTGCAGCCCGGCGTACTTGGATTGCAACATGCTTACCCGCCCGTCCGATGGACCCACTGAACATTGGAACATCGCCGCATTTGATAACCACCTCATCATTGGGCGTTTTATTGAACACCAACGTTTGTCCTATCTGGAGATCCATAACATCCTTCAGAGACATAGTCTCTTCGTCCATAATGGCATTCAATTCCACATTAGCTTTCCACAATTCAGTAGCCAAATGACTTTCCCAAATTGAATCTCGGCCAAACTTTTCCCCCATAAACCGCTGTAAGAGAAGTTCACGAATAGGCTCTAAAGTCGCATAAGGGAAAAGGATTTCAAGCCGACCGCCTCGATCTTCCATATCCACTCTCAATTTAATGAGTACAGCGGCGTTAGGCGGGCGTGCAATGGTTGCAAAGCGTGGATTGGTCTCTAGACGGTCAAAGACAAAATTCACTTTTGAGAGAGGCTCAAAGGCACTACACATATCTTTCAAAACAACTGAAACCATACGCTCAACCAGTGTCTGTTCAATGGTCGTATAAGGACGCCCTTCAATCCGCATAGCAGCTGTACCGCGGCGCCCGCCTAGAAGCACATCAACGATCGAGTAGATTAAACTCGAGTCAATTGTCATCAGGCCATAATTATCCCATTCTTCTGCGCGGAAAACCGAAAGCATTGCCGGCAGTGGTATGGAGTTTAGATAATCACCAAAACGAACACTGGTAATATTGTCGAGGGAAACTTCGATATTATCTGATGTAAAATTTCTTAGGGAGGTTGACATCATTCTGACCATACGATCGAAAATAATATCCATCATCGGCAGTCTCTCATAAGAGACAAGTGCACTATTGATTAGGGCATGAATGCCTGTGGTTTCTCCTGAACCATCGTCCCCATCAAATCCAAGAAGGCTGTCAATTTCTGTCTGATCAAGAACCCGGCCTGGCGTACTACCATCATCGTCTTCTTCCCCTTCACCACCGCCGGTGTCGCCATCATCACCTGCCATAGCTTCCCATTCGGCAGCCATAGCATCCTGATCGACATCTTCATCCTCGTCGTCCCCAGCCATGGCTTCCCATTCGGCGGCTAACGCATCATCATCTACATTTTCGTCATCATCGATCATTCTTGGTATCGTCCTTTAAACAACTACAACCCTCTTGCAACTAACCCGCACTCACAAGGAATTTAGTGAAGTACACATCTTTCACTCTTATCGGGGCAAGGGATTGATTAATTCGAGACAGGAGCTCTTCTTTAAGACGTTCTTTTCCGCGACTTCCTTCCACATCTTCTAATCTGAGTTCACTTAAGTAGGTAATAAACTCACTAATGATGAGGGCAGATTTCTGCTCTTCGATTTGTGTTTTAAACCGCTCCCGGTCCACAAGTAAGGTGACATTGACACTCAAGTAGGCCTGAGAAGAATCACCTGTGTTCAATTGAACAGTAATATCACCATCCCCGTCCACCGCATTTGAGGCTGCGGGATTATCACTATCACTCGGCAATCTTAGAGGCACATTGAATTCACCAATAACTTCTTGTATTTGAGGCTCTTCGCGTGCTTGAATTGTTTCTTGGGCTTGCTTATCCAGTCGATCAGCTTCAGTCTCTTGAGGCTTCTCATCATCGTCGCCCATTAAAGACATCACAACAAAAACAATGAGCAGAAGGACAACAACAGCCCCTCCTATAATAACAAGTTTCTTTCCGCTGAAATTCTTCTTTTCCAGTCCTTCGACTAGTTCAGCTTCACCTATCGGCTCATCTTCAGACATCTGTTGCCTTTCTTATTGCGGTCGCAAAATTACATTCATACTTAATAAGCAAATATCGAACCAACTTATAAAAACATAAATATTTTCATGATTCTAGCTTTATTTTGATAGGGTTACCATATTTTCTTATTTATAAATATCCCCTACCCCATACACAGCATTCCCGTCAGGCTCAAGGTCAAGCAGGAAAAAACATCATCGCCCTCCGGTCAATTCTACCTATAGCTGGGCAACACTCCCCCCCTGTCGTCTAATTTTTTTCAGATATTGATGCACAGAATTATCACAACTCATTGTTTTTATTGAATATTAAAAACTGGCACAGCTTATGCATATCTGAAAGCAACAATAACAGGCACAGCCATGAACCATCAATAAAGGGCAATAAAAGACCCTGGTCGCGGCAACAAAGTCTGGATTGAGCTTTTAAGGTTAACTGCGTAAGCAGGAGAGATACAAATGGATACCGCACTATATGTGAGTCTTGCTCACAGATCTGCGCTTAAACGTAAAATGGACGTTGTGGCGCATAACATTGCTAATATGAATACGACCGCCTTCAAGAAAGAGCAGGTCCTGTTCAAAGAATATCTTATGGATGCGCCCGGCACCATTACAGGCAAAGTTGCCTCCGTCATCGATTACGGCGTTTCCCGGACGATGACAGAAGGGAACCTGGTTAATACCGGCAATAATTTCGATATATTTATCAGTGGTAAAGCCTTCCTCAGTGTAGAAGGAAAGAATGGCGACACTCAATATACAAGAAATGGCCGATTGAGCCTCGATAACGAACGCTATATCACCCTCTTATCTGGGGAGCGTGTTCTAGACGATAGCGGATCTCCCATTCAACTCGAAGAAGAAGAGCGCGATATCATTATTGCCAAAGACGGCACCCTCTCTGTGACCAACGTAGATGGTCAGGCGGAAGAAAAGGGAAAGCTTGGCTTTAAGATCTTTGAGAACCTTGGCGCTATGAAGCGACTTGGCACTTCCCTCTACAGAACCAATGAAATTGGAGCAGATCCTGAGCCTGACGAATTAAGAGTCACTCAGAAAGCAATTGAGAGTTCAAATGTGAACGCCATCGAAGAGATCACGAAAATGATTGATATACAGCGTGCTTATGAACGATCTGGCAAAAATACGAATTCTTATGAAGACATGAGAAAAGACAGCTTGAACAGATTGGCCAAAGTAAGCGGCTAAGCCGAAAGAATTCTTGGTGCAACGTCACCAAAATAACCCGCTTCACCTGCGTGAAGCAATAAAACCAAAGAAAGGTAAATAAGATGAAAGCGTTAAGTACAGCCTCGACAGGTATGCTTGCCCAGCAGCGCAACATCGAGGTGATATCAAATAATATTGCCAACATGAATACGACGAGCTTTAAAAAGTCTCGCGCTGAGTTCCAAGATCTACTCTATCAAAATATTGAGCGTGTCGGATCCAACTCCTCCACAGATACAGTTGTCCCATCCGGTGTGCAAATTGGTGTTGGTGTAAGAACCGCAGGAATCTATAGAATTTCTGACCAGGGTGCTTTGCAAAGCACCGGGAATGAATTTGACCTAGCCATTAACGGGAAAGGATTTTTTGAAGTCCAAACCCCAGACGGAAACCAGGCTTTCACACGTGCTGGCTCTTTCCAAGTAGACAACCAAGGACGCGTTGTGACGACTGAAGGCTATATCGTTCAGCCTGTTATTAACATCCCTAACAACGCTATTGACGTAAGCATTAATGAGCAAGGCACTGTCTATACAAAGATCGCTGGTCAGGTTCAGCCAAACCAGGTTGGTCAGCTTCAACTGACACGCTTTGCCAACGAAGCCGGCCTAGAATCGGTTGGCGGCAGTCTGATGGTTGAAACTCAGGCTTCTGGTGCCCCACTACCGGGGAATCCAACTGAGGACGGCGTCGGTGCTATTCTTCAGGGATTTCTTGAAAATTCTAATGTGAATGCCGTTGGAGAGATCACCGACATGATATCTGCTCAACGTGCCTACGAATTGAATTCAAAAGTCATCCGAACAGCCGATGAGATGCTCAGTTCCGCAAATAATATGCGTTAAGAGCGATAGCCCAATTCAGTAACCATAATTCTAAAGGATAAAACGATGTTTAACTATCACGTACATATCAAGACCAAGTTGCACCAGCTGGCGCTTGCGACAGGGATTATTTCCAGCGGATTTATGGTTACTGCTTCAACAACATATGCCAGCACTTCAGATCCTTCTATTTCCGTAGCCTTAGCAGAATCCATAGAGATAGAGACCTCTTTTGTGACGCTCGCACAGCTCTTCGGTGAAGAGCTTACCTATACGCTGGAAGATCCTGATAAAATCATCATGAAATCTCCTAAGCCTGGTCAGGTTAAAAAAGTCAGCAGCTATGAGCTTGAGAGAATCGCTAAAACAAACAATGTAAATTGGTCAAAACCTGACTATACTTTCAGAATGACGATCTCGCGCATCGGCTTGGAACTTTCTCAAGACGATGTTCAGCCTTTGATTGATAGTGCCATCCACAATGAGATTGGCGAAGAAAATATCCGCATTCAGCTCTTTGGTTTTGGTCAAAATATCATGATCCCCACCACACGCTCTCTGGATGAGGTTCAAATTAATAATTTGAAACTTAATCAACGCCGAGACAATTTTTCACTCACGCTTCTCATTCCTGAGGGAGAGAATGCCTTTAAACAAAAAAGAGTGAACGGTCGTGTGGATGTGATGACAAAAATTCCCGTCCTAAGCGCAGCTCTTCTCAAAGGCGAGGTGATCAGACAAGAAGACATCACCTGGAAAGAAGTTAAGAATAATTCCATTCGAGATCGCTATATTATTAGTGACCGCGAGCTGATCGGCATGTCTCCTGTTCGAACATTAAGACCAAATCAGCCTATCCAAACATCCTCAATCCAGCGCCCTCAGATCATCAAAAAAGGGGACCTTATCAGCGTCACCTTAAAGACTGGGCCTCTTACCATTTCCATGACTGCTAAAGCAATGGAAGACGGCGCGAGAGGAGAGACTATCATCATTCAAAATACCCGTAGCAAGAAAACATTCGAAGCAATTGTCCACGGCGTAAATAGCGTTAGGGTTCAACCTAACCGCCCCTTAAAACTGGCTTCTCGATAAGTAACAAGGACCGACCCATGAAAAGATCTATAGTCAAAAAAGTTGTCCTATGCTCTGCGATATTGGCCCTCAGTGCCTGCGGTGCAGTGGATAGATTATCCAACATTGGTACAGCCCCAGCGATGACACCCATCAAAGATGTCAAGGCACCTGCAACTGAACCATCTCTGGCTATGAGTAAAGCTGATGTTTCTCCGCAAAAACAAGTGCGCGGCACGAGCTTATGGCGTGCGGGTGCTCGTGGTTTCTTTAAAGATCAAAGGGCGCGCAGAGTGGGCGACATCCTGACTGTCAATGTGTCTATTAATGATAGCGCTCAGATCGGTAACAGTTCGACCACGTCTCGATCTGGAAGCGAATCTGCCGGCTTACCTAACTTTTTTGGTTTAGAAAAAGCCATCCCCTATCTTTATACAAAAACTGGTGATGCAAATATTTCTCCTGTGAATTCCGCTGTACGAGGCGCTTTCGATAGCAGTTCCCTCGTCGGAGGATCATCCAGCAGTGGATATACAGGGAACGGCTCTGTCAATCGAAGTGAAAGCATCAACCTAAGTGTTGCTGCGACTGTGACTGACATCCTTCCTAATGGAAATCTTGTTATTCAAGCGAGACAAGAGACCGTCGTCAATTTTGAACGCCGCGATCTCATCTTAACCGGCATTATTCGCCCCGAAGACATTTCATCTTCTAATACGATTTTACACGCCCAAATCGCCCAAGCACGTTTGTTCTACGGCGGCAAGGGTAAACTCAGTGACGTGCAGCAACCGCGCTACGGCCAACAGGTGTTTGACGTCCTATTTCCCTTTTAATGTCAGGCTATAGTGCCCTGATACATAAGGATTAATACTAACAAAGGAGGTGCTCTACTAGTTTTGTACTAACTTACCGAAAAAGCTTAACTATAATCTGCAAATTGCAGTAGCCGTGCCAACAGTGGTGCGGCTTTTCTCTTTTGAACTGAAAAACTAAGGGTGCTTTCTCTCATCAGCATGAAGATGCATATAGACGGTTTGCATTAAGCCAAAGAACAGAAGTCCTATTTGAGTCAAATGATTAAAAATGCCGATAGATTGAAGAACCATGTCAAGCACACCACAGAGAGCGAGAGCAAACATTCCGATTAATAGAATTACCCGCTTTGTATGAAGATGTTCCATCCCATACCTTATGAGAAGATATAACGACCATGTGGCAATAAATATAACATATATCCTAATATAAGGTGCCAAACCAAGCGTTACGGAAAGAGGGAATATCCAAGCACTTAAGACCATTCCACTCAAAAAGATAATGGTAAAACTATGCCATACTTTAGGGAGCGCAATATCCAGAGCTTCTCTCACGTAAATGAGCCAGAACATGAAGATAAAATACATCGTTGACCAGCCCAATTGATAGTAAACCGTATAGGGCAGATCTGCTTCCAAATAGCCAATCAATCGAGATGTATCGAAAAGTCGCAACGCGAAACCACATAATATCATGATCAGATAAAACCGAGCCCTCTTCCCTGAAATTGTCCCTTTAAAGCCAACATTTAAAAGAATAAGCAACAGAACTATCGCCAATATCAGAAGACCAAAGTAAAGCTGATAACTCCGCTGTTCGGTTAACGCACCTAGAGATCCTAGTGCAGGAACCTTATGAATACCGCCCTCGATTGCAGGTCCGTTAGCAACTTGAAGTAATATCGTAAGTGTCTCTTTAGCATCAGGCAGCCTGACAATAGGATCCTTAATCTTTCCGCTTAGGAACTGATGAAACCCTGCTTCTGATACATTCTCGTAGAGTTTTTTATAAAGCATAGAGTCAGGACGGGCGTATACCCGAAAAGCTGTACGAGCTTCTCCAACATCAAGATAAAGATCACGGCTATTTTCAGGAAGAAGTAGTGTGACTTTATAGAGAACAGAAGTGCCTCTTTTAGCAAACCCCTGAGTAGACCATAGTGTTTGGATAGGCGCCCTAATCCATGGTTGCTCATCAACTTGCACCACAGAAAAATCACGCGGTAAATTATCGACTGTAAGGTCCCACTCGGTATTCAAAGAAACGGTGTTGTTCGCAGTCCAGCAACTTAAATTTATAATCGCCTGATCCTGTCCAGAAGCAGAGGAGCACATCAGGTTTTTGTGTCCGATCATATAGATGGAAAAAAGAGCCATCGCCGCTGCTATGAAAACAACCCAAAGATATTTTAAACCAAATTTTATTAGATCTCTCCAACACCCCTATACCAACAAGGAACAGCACCCTAAGTGAGATTAGATCTGCAAATCAAGAGCTTTACAACGAGCACTTTGAATTAAGATGAGTAATTTTTGCAAAAAGCAGGGATTTAATGCAAAAAGTTACACATTGCTTTCCTTGCTTATTATGCCCTAAAACCAACTTCGAATTGAGAGGGATTGAAAAATGAATAAAAAGCTTTTACTCGGCATTGCTGTCATTCTGATTTTGGGCGCGAATGTGTGGCTCTATTTTTCCAATAAATCAATACTAGAAACCCGAGAAAAGAAACAAATGGAATTGGCAGCCAACCCTAAAATCACTTATAAGAATCCAGCCGGAAAAATTGCCCTATATCAAGTATTTCCGCGCTTGTTCGGCAATAAGAAAACCGCCAATATTCCTTGGGGGTCTATCGCACAAAACGGTGTAGGGAAATTTTCTGATTTCACTCCTGAGGCCTTAGCAGGCATCCATGAATTGGGCATCACCCATATTTGGCTAACCGGCGTGCCTCGGCATGCTATTGTTGGTGACTATACAGCCTATGGCATCCCTCTCGATGATCCCGACGTCATTAAAGGTCGAGCGGGCAGTCCCTATGCTGTCGTCGATTATTACGATATCACTCCCTATCTTGCAGATCAGCCAGAAAATCGGTTAGACGAATTCAAAGCCTTAGTGAACCGCATTCATCATGCTGGTATGAAAGTAATGATTGATATTGTTCCTAATCATGTGGCTCGAAACTATAAGTCCCTGAGAAAACCCGCTGGTGTCGCTGATTTTGGCGCAGCAGATAATACGGCGGTCGCTTATGAACGGGATAATAATTTCTACTATATTCCGGGGAAAAGCTTCCAAGTCCCTCACCCCCTAAATGACTATAAGCCTATTGGTGGAGAGCCGCATCCGCTAATCGATGGAAAATTCGAGGAATACCCCGCGAAATGGACTGGCAATGGCAGTCGAAAAGCCCAGCCAGATTTTAATGATTGGTATGAGACCGTCAAAGTAAATTATGGGGTGCGCCCTGATGGTACATATGACTTTCCTAGCCTGCCTGATAGCTATGCCCAAAAAACGGCCTCTGATCATCTTCTATTTTGGAAGACCAAAGAGGTGCCAGACAGTTGGGAAAAATTCCGTGACATAGCACTCTTTTGGACCCAACTTGGTGTCGATGGCTTTAGATATGATATGGCTGAAATGGTTCCTGTAGAATTTTGGAGTTACTTAAACAGTCATATCAAACAAAATAACCCCGAAGCACTCCTTCTAGCAGAAGTCTATAATCCGACCCTGTATCGTCGTTATATTCACCTTGGGAAAATGGACTATCTTTATGACAAGGTAGAACTCTACGATACCTTGAAATGGATCATCCAAGGCAAAGAAACTACTCACAAAATCGATCCCATTCTTCAAGGGCTTAGTGATATCGATGCGCATATGCTTCATTTTCTCGAAAATCACGATGAACAAAGAATCGCCAGTTCAGAATTTGCTGGCTCGGCCGAAGCAGGAAAACCAATGATGGTGATCAGCGCTCTTTCCTCTCGTAGTCCAACAATGATATATTCAGGCCAAGAAGTCGGCGAAGATGGTTCCGAAGAGCCTGGCTTTGGGGATCCTTCAAGGACCAGCATATTTGATTACATGGGGGTCCCAGCCCATCAACGCTGGATGAACAATGGCCTCTTTGACGGCGGCGCTCTGACAAAGGCAGAAAAACAGTTAAGGGATTTCTATGTTTCCTTAATGCAATTTCACCGTTCCATGCCTGCCCTGCAAGGAGAATATACAGCGCTCTATCCAAAACCTCTAGACGATAAGAACAGCAAGTCTTTTGCCTTCTTGCGTGAGAAAGACGGGCAAATCCTCATCATCGCTGCAAATCTTGACGGTGAAAGTGCACAGTCTTTTTCAGTCCCAGTGACAGATAATTTGTTGAAAAAACTTGGATTTGCTGAAGAACAAGCTACTCTATCAAAAGTCGCGCTCTCGGGTGTTAACGGGCTGATCTCTTATGATGAGTCACGCAAAAAATTAGTCATTGATCTAGGGCCGTATGACAGCGCGATTTATGAACTTAAAGGGAAAGATTAATTTATGTCTGAAAATACTCTCGATATTCTTGATGACCTTGTGAAACGCGCAAAAGCACTCGGGGCTGATGCCGCAGATGCAGTCGCTGTGGATGCGACAAGTAAGGGCGTAAGCTGGCGAGACGGCAAACTTGAAGATGTCGACGGATCTGAAGGAGCAGACATTGGTCTCCGTGTCTTTTTTGGTCAAAAACAGGCGATGACAAGCACCAGTGACCGCTCTGCAAGCTCTCTTTCATCCTTGGTAAAGCGGACAGTTGAAATGGCCCAAGCGGTACCTGAAGACCCCTACTGCGGCCTTGCGCCAGAAGAAAAGTTATTCAAGGGAAGTTTACAGGACCTAGAATTGTTTGACGCAACAGACGTCAGCGCTGATACACTGGCAGAAATTGCCGCTCAAGCAGAAGAGGCCGCTCGCAGTGTCGAAGGTGTCACAAACAGTGACGGTGCAGGGGCTTCAGCTGGGAGTTGGGCAATCTCACTCGCCACAAGCCATGGCTTTTCAGGCCACTATAAAGGCAGTAGCTTTTCAGCAAGTATTTCAGCCGTTGCGGGCGAAGGCACGGCGATGGAGAGAGATTACGACTTCACCAGCGCTCGACATTTCACAGACCTTGCCTGCGCTTCAGATGTGGGGCGCCTTGCTGGTGAAAAAGCCGTCAAACGTCTTGGCGCAACCAAGTTGCCAAGTGGCCAAATCCCTATTGTTTTTGATCCTCGCGTTGCCAATGGCCTCATTGGTCACCTTACCGGCGCCATATCTGGGCCTGCGATCGCCCGCGGGACAAGTTTCCTTCAGGATGGATTACATCAACAGATCTTTAACTCGGGCATTACAATCATCGATGACCCCTTTATGAAACGCGGCCTCAAATCAAAGCAGTTTGATGGCGAAGGTGTATCGGTTGGATCTATGAAACTGATTGATAACGGAATGTTAACAACTTGGACGCTTAATAGTGCATCGGCCAAACAGTTGGGCATGGAAACTACCGGGCATGCAAGTCGCGGTACATCCTCACCTCCTGGTATTGGCCTTTCTAACCTTTACATCCAAGCGGGCGATATCTCTCCTGCTGAAATGATTAAGGACATTAAGGATGGTTTTTATGTCACTGAATTAATTGGCATGGGGGTTAACGGCGTTACGGGTGATTACAGTCGAGGCGCTTCAGGGTTTAGAATTCAAAATGGAGAACTTACTACGCCAGTCAATGAGGTAACCATTGCTAGCAATTTGAAAGAAATGTTTAAAAACATGACCGCTGCAAGTGATTTAACCTTTAAATACGGTGTGAATAGCCCTACTCTAAGAGTTGATGGCATGATGGTAGCAGGTACATAGACGACTTTTTTAGATCTTTTGAAAGCTCACATGGCTAAGATAGCGAATAATTGGTCCATTGAAGAGGACAAAAAGCTCTTGCACAAAACAGTGCGAGAAGCTGCTGATATTGCCATGCACTATTTTCGCAATGATGACCTTGAAAGCTGGGATAAATCAGAAAACAATCCTGTTACAGAAGCGGATATAGCCGTTAACAAATATCTTCAAAAACACCTCATGCGCAATAGACCCGAATATGGCTGGCTGTCTGAAGAAACCGAGGACAGCATGGACCGCTTGAAATGCAAAAGGGTCTGGATAGTTGACCCTATCGATGGCACGAAAGCTTTTATGAAAGGCTCTGATGATTGGGGTATATCCGTTGCTCTTGTCTATACGGGCAAACCTGTCTTAGCGTGTTTTTATGCGCCAGCGCAGCAAGCCTTCTACGAGGCCGAGGTTTCCAAAGGTGCTTTTAAAAACGACGAAGAAATTATTGTCTCTTGGCAAAAAAGTCTATCTGATGCCCGCATGCGCGGATGTGAAAATGCTTTTCGTTCAGAAAACCTTTGGCCGATCAGTTGGCCGGAAGAGATGCAGTGTAAACAACAAAATTCAATTGGTTTGCGGTTAGCACAAGTAGCTGATGCTCAGGCCGATTGCTGTGTATCCCTAAGACCTAAAAACGAATGGGACATCGCAGCTGCTGATTTGATTGTTCGAGAAGCCGGAGGACTTGTCACCAACGGCCATGGACAGCTTTTTGTTTACAATCAAAGAAAACCAATCTGTGCACATGTGGTCGCTAGTAATCGCACCCTCTATAGCGATGTACTGACACATTTTATTCCGGCTCGAGAAAAATGGGAAAAAAAATTCCCTGCCTAGGAGCCTAGCTCTTCACCACGTTTTTTTGCTGCCCGTACAGTTTGCCTCATTAACTGAGACAAATTCGTATCTGCGCCCATTAAGACCTCTAAACCGGCTGCGGTAGTTCCTTTTGGGCTTGTCACTTCTTCTCGTAATATTTTTGCACTGCGTGTGTCATGGGATAACAACGCCCCCGCTCCTGCGATGGTCTCTCTAGCAAGAGTCATTGCCAACTCGTCATCCAGCCCCATCGCTGACCCTGCTGCAGCCATAGCTTCTACCATATGAAATACATAAGCAGGTCCTGAACCAGATAGGGCTGTAACAGCATTCATTTGATCTTCAGAAGAAAGCCAGACTGTTTTCCCTACAGCCTTCATAAGCTGTTCCGAAAGTTTTCTTTGACTTTCAGAGACATAATCATTGGCGACCAGGGTTGTTATACCGCATCCGATCGAAGCCGGTGTATTCGGCATGACCCTCACAATCGGTGCATCCCTGCCTAAGCTTTTTGAAAAATATCCAATTCTAGTCCCTGCAGCGACCGATATTATCAGTGGCCCACCCTGCATATTTGCCGCTACAGCAGGAAGCACTGCATCCATAATTTGCGGTTTAATTGCTAAAATAATCACTGAAGGGTAAATGTTTGCAGGTAATTCCTCCATAGACGGAAAGACACAACTACAGCTTATTCCTTCGACACCCGTGCGGGCAGCAACAGGATCTACGACGAGAAGATGGCTTTCGGGCAAGCCCGCTTTCAGCCATCCGCGCGCCATTGCACCACCCATTTTACCGCATCCGATAATGACGAGTGGTTTTTCTTCGGAAATTGCTTCCCACATTGTGAAGCCTCCTCGGTAAAACATAAATTATATCAGAGTTGGGACCTGATGGTCTTAGTTTACTATCTTTCCGCAAAAAGGAAATAGGAATTGCACCATAATGAGATTTTTTTTGCCTGTGAGAGAATATGCAAAAGATTAAAGCGTCCCGTCAAAAGAAGAGACGCCCTTGCCTATAAAAATGAGTCTACTTAGAGAGGCGAACTTAGCTAGCAACTACCTGCACATTCAAGCATTGAGGCTTCAATAGCTTCCTCAGGACTAAGACCGCCCCACATGATAAATTGGAAGACAGGATAAACCTTATTCGATTCTTTTACAGCAATTTCAATGAGATTTGCCAAATGATCTGCAGTAATGCTGCCCGCCATAGGATCACTTGCAAGGCTCGCATGCCGGAAAAGAATAGCACTCTCGTTATGCCAATATTCAAAATGCCCCAAAAACATTGTTTCATTTATACGATGGATAACATTTTGCATGTCAGAGAGACGATTTTCAGGAATTTTAAGATCAAGAAAACTCACCAACTGTAAGGTTTTATACTCCTGATGCCAAAAAAGCCTCAAATGCATATCACAGTATTCACCACTTAAAAG
Source organism: Temperatibacter marinus (assembly GCF_031598375.1). Taxonomy (NCBI): domain Bacteria; kingdom Pseudomonadati; phylum Pseudomonadota; class Alphaproteobacteria; order Kordiimonadales; family Temperatibacteraceae; genus Temperatibacter; species Temperatibacter marinus. The sequence continues at coordinate 2,001,947 of NZ_CP123872.1, read as the reverse complement.
GATAATTAACTCATCTTCTTCTCGAGAAAAATCCCAATTATTTGCGCCAGCCATTTCTTCAGCAAGATCAATTGGATTTGGAAGTTCAAGGATTGCGTGGTCAGTAGATAAACTAGTCATATGAGACATCCCCCTAGAGATGAGGTCCGTAAACAACTGCTTGCCCTATGCCCAAACAAGCGAGTTAGACCCGTTACCGTCCCATTTTTGACTGTCTTTTTATAGCCAGTGACTATTTTAATGTCACTCAGTCCCTGCCCAAAGATCTCTGTCATGTGTGACTAAGGCAAGAGTCTCATAGGCAAAGCCCTTTGGCAAGCGACAATTACACTCTTAGAGAAAAACACCGATTAAAAAGGGTCTTTTGCAAGATTATTACTTAAGGAGGAAATTATATTAGTCACTATCATGCCTAGTCTTTCGATGACTTCAGCACCTCTAACTCAGCCCTCAAAGCATCATTTTCATCACGGGCTTTTTCAGCCATCAACCTAACAACTTCAAATTCTTCTCGTGTTACCAAGTCCATGGATGACAATTGACGTTCAAGCCAGGCTTGAAATTGGCCTTCCATTTCACTTTTAACACTGTGAACCGCACCTGCAGCGCCGCTAGCAAGTTGTGCCATATCATCAAAGAATTTATTATTTGTTTGCATCTGTTTTCTCGCCCTAAAAATATTTCTTATTGTTCATATGGTGTATGAAAGATCAGTTTGCAAGAAGCTTCTTCCTTCCCTTGACATATAGGGGCCATAAATGTTCATTAAGCAGACAGATAAATAATCAGGATTTAGCATGGAAATCATACTTAGCGCTTTCAGTTTAACCTTTCCTCAAATTGACCCCTACATAGATTTGGGCTTTTTCCAGTTAAGATATTATTCATTAGCTTACATCTTTGGACTATTATTTGCTTGGTGGTCTATCAGACGGATCAGTTCTAAACCTGGCGCGCCAATGGCCACGCATCATATTGATGATTTTTTCTTTAACGCTGCCATGGGTGTTATAATCGGTGGGAGGATTGGATATGTCCTGTTTTATAACTTCCCTTATTATATGGAAAACCCATTAGCCATATTAAAACTCTGGGACGGGGGAATGAGCTTTCACGGTGGCTTGATTGGTGTTGTCCTAGCTGTCATTCTTTTTTGCCGCCAGCAAAAACTTGATCTGATGCGGGTCGCTGATGTTGTAGCAATTGTTAGCCCTATAGGCTTGCTTCTTGGACGTCTAGCAAATTTCATCAACGGAGAGCTTTACGGGCGTCCGACAGACAGCTGGGTCGGCATGGTCTTTCCTTCAGACCCAGAACAACTTCCGCGCCACCCAAGTCAGCTCTACGAAGCCCTCCTCGAAGGACTTATACTATTTCTAATATTACAATATCTGTATCACTTCACACAATTAAAGAAAAAAGCAGGCATTATTGCCGGGCTCTTTTTTGCTGGCTATGCGCTCTCTCGTTTTACGGTTGAATATTTCCGTGAACCAGACGCACACCTCGGGTTGTCTTCCATGCTGGGCATTGAAATCTCTCGGGGACAATTATTAACAATTCCTATGTTTATCTTTGCCGGTTGGCTTATGTCCCAAGGCTTTAAGCGTAAGAAATAACGATGACAAACTCTCTTTTTGATATCTTAAAAAAGCGCATAAAACGGCATGGTCCAATTACCATTGCAGACTATATGGCTGACTGCCTTATGCATCCTGAACATGGCTATTATCAAAATCAGGAAGTATTTGGAACCAAAGGTGATTTTGTTACAGCCCCAGAAATTCATCAAATTTTTGGCGAAATGATAGGACTATGGCTGGCAGAACGATGGGAAGCTTTAGGTCGTCCCTCTGCCTTTACTTTACTTGAACTGGGCCCCGGTCGCGGGGTGCTTATGAATGACATCCTCCGCGTAACAAAAAATATTCCTGGTTTCCACAAAGCTGTCACCTTAGTCATGGTGGAAATGAGTAAAAAACTCAAAGAAATACAGCGCCAAAAAGTCAAAGAATATGACCTTAATCTCACGCATCTCTCTTCTCTAAAAGAATATCAGGGGCAAGGGCCCTTGTTAATTATTGGTAATGAATTCATAGACGCCCTTCCTATCCATCAATATCAAAAACAAAAAGGCATCTGGCTCGAAAAACGTGTCAACTTTTTTGACGCCGAACTTGCCTATAGTCTAAGCCCTGCAGGCAATACCTTATTACTTGCACAAGAAAGTCTAAAGCAAGAGGCAAAGGAAGAGGCTCTTATCGAAGTCTGCCCTGCAGCTTTATCGCTTGTCAGTGATATCTCGCATTTACTCGAAACGGCCGGGGGGAGCTGTCTCTTTATTGACTATGGTTATAACGCCCATTCTGTCGGCGATAGCTTCCAAGCGATCAAAAACCATCAGTATGTGGATCCTCTTCAGTCTCCAGGCAGAGCGGATTTAACAGCTCATGTGAATTTTGCCGCCATCAAAGATGCTGCCTCAGAGAAAGGCCTTACCGTATCAGGCCCCATAGACCAAGGAGCCTTTCTAATGGCTATAGGAGCGGGCCAACGCGCAATGCAGCTCTCTGAGGGGAAGCAGAAAAAAGAACAAACAGAGATATTAACAGGACTTAAAAGACTGACTGCTCCAGACCAAATGGGCACCCTGTTCAAGGTCATTTGTCTGGAAAGCAAGATTGAAACAAGAGCAAAAGGGTTTGAACATGCTTAATATCCCTGAGAGCGGTTTGAAAAAAATAATAGCCCCTTCGCTATCAGCGCCCCATGTATCGCACGGCTTTTATACCCGATGCGGAGGCACCTCTACAGGGCTCTATGAAGGATTGAATTGCGGATCTGGGTCAAAAGACAGCATGCTAGCCGTTCATGAGAATAGAATGTTAGTGGCACAAGATCTCTCATGCCGACGCGATACACCTCTGATTACGCCGTATCAAGTGCATGAGAATGTTGCTGTCACCGTTTCTGGTCATTGGGCCGGCGAGCCAGAAAAAGCAGACGCTCTTGTGTCAAATACGCCTGGTGTAATCATCGGTATTCTTACTGCAGACTGTACTCCCATTTTGTTTTATGACGAACAGGCAAAGGTCATAGCGGCTGCGCATGCGGGATGGAAAGGGGCAAAGAGAGGCATCATTCAAAGCACAGTTGATCTCATGATTTCCCTGGGCGCATCCACTGACGGCATTCGCGCTGCAATCGGCCCCACACTCGCCCAACCCTCCTACGAAGTCACGGAAGAATTCATTGGTGCATTCCTTAAAGATACAGCAACCAATGATAAATATTTCAGCCCTGGGAAAGATCATCAGCACTGGCAATTCAATCTGCCATGTTTTGTAGAAGATGAATTGAAGAAGTCTGGCCTCTCAAATATTTGGAACGCTCACGAAGACACCTACACTGATTCGGGGCATTACTATTCTTATAGACGGGCCACACATGCCGGTGAAGAGGACTATGGACGGCTCATTAGCGCAATAATGTTACACGGGGGGCCATGAATAGAGCGTTTATCGACTAAATATGGCTCAAACTTTCGTTCAGCTTTCAGTCGGACTTTACACACCCCCTGCCCCCTGCTACATGAAGTTTAAAGCAATAAAGAGAGCAAGATATCACTCATCTTGGTCTGAAACTCTTTACGGAGGTCCCTCATGGGCATGAAAATTCTAAGCGGTAACTCTAACCGCGAATTAGCTGAAGCTATTGCCACCTATTTGAACATTCCAACAACCAACGCTGACGTTAAACGGTTCTCTGATGAAGAGATTTGGGTTGAGATTAAAGAGAATGTGCGCGGTGAAGATGTATTTATCATCCAGCCAACAAATTTCCCTGCTAATGATAACCTTATGGAATTGCTGGTTATGATTGATGCTCTGCGCAGAGCCAGCGCCAGACGCATCACGGCAGTTGTGCCCTATTATGGCTATGCTCGCCAAGATCGAAAGCCAGGTCCAAGAACACCTATTTCTGCAAAATTGGTTGCGAACTTAATTACCACAGCAGGTGCTGATCGGGTGCTGACTATGGATCTTCATGCTGGACAAATTCAAGGCTTTTTTGACATACCAACGGATAATCTTTTTGCACAACCTGTCCTTACACGGGATCTAAAAGAAAAATATGCTGGCAAAGATAAAGTCATGGTTGTCTCTCCTGATGTTGGCGGCGTTGTTCGCGCTCGCGCCTATGCTAAGCGGATTGATGCGCCAATTGCTATTATTGATAAACGCCGTGAAAAGGCTGGCATTTCAGAAGTCATGCATATTGTTGGCGAAGTGAAAGATTATCACTGTGTTTTGGTAGACGATATTGTAGATAGTGCAGGCACTCTTTGTAATGCGGCAAAAGCGCTTCACGAAGCGGGCGCTGCAAGTGTTTCTGCTTGTGTGACCCACGGAGTTCTCTCTGGGCCCGCTATTGATCGTATTACCAATAGCGTTATGGACGAATTAATCATTACAGATAGTATTGCCCCTACTGATAGTGTTAAGGGCTGTGATAAAGTGCGGGTCGTCTCTGTAGCGCCGCTGCTTGCAGAAGCTGTGAGCCGTATCGCTCATGAAACATCTGTCTCGAGTCTCTTTGACTAATCAGGTAATCATGCAATCAGATATAGAAAGCCTTGTCATGGGACGAGGCTTTTTTCTTGATCAAAGACAGATAATAAGTATCTTTCTTTAAAAAGGGGAGTTGATCATGGCTGGGACTATTCAAGAAACACGCACTAAAGTTCAAACAGTTGGATTATTTTTAGGGCCAATACTCGCCCTAATCTTGTGGTTATTTCCTGCACCTGAAGGGATGACTGTTGAAAGTTGGGCCGTCGTCTCTGTGGCTCTATGGATGGGGTGTTGGTGGTCCACAGAAGCCATCCCTATTCCAGCGGCCAGCCTTTTGCCTATCATTCTCTTACCCCTCTTAGGTATTACATCATCAGCTGAAGCAACCTTGCCTTATGCACGGCCTGTTATCTTTTTATTACTTGGTGGCTTCATTGCTGCAATGGCCATGCAAAAATGGAACCTTCATCGGCGAATCGCCCTCAATATCCTTGATAAAGTTGGGGAGCATCCTGCTAATCTTATTGCAGGATTTATGGCAGCGTCAGCGCTGCTCTCCATGTGGATTTCAAATACAGCGACAACCCTAATGATTGTCCCGATTGCAATTACAGTCGCCACAACAATCATCGGGGAAGCTAAAGATATCAAGCGCTTTACGATCGCCCTGCTTATCGGATGTGCATGGTCTGCGAGCATTGGCGGTTTGGGAACTATAATTGGGACCCCCCCAAATCTTTTTGTAGTAGAATATATTAACTCTAACATGGGAATAGAAATTACCTTTCTTCAGTGGATGCTTTTTGCCCTACCAGTAGTTCTTGTCATGGTTCCTACTGCCTGGTTCGTGCTCACAAAACTTGTCTTTCCTTTTGACGGTGAGAGCATCAAAGGAGGCCAAGAGGTTGTCGAAAAGGAACTCAATAAAATGGGGGCAATTTCTACACCCGAAAAGCGTGTCGCTTATGTGATGGCGGCAATGGCCTTTATGTGGAGTTTCCGAACCGTGCTGGATGATATTGAATGGCTCGTCAACATATTACCCTTTCTCACGTCTTTAAAAGACACACATATTGCCATTGGCGGAGCCCTAACAATGTTCCTAATTCCCGCAGGGGATGACCAAAAAACCAGCGCGCTTCTTGATTGGGAGACGGCCACAAAACTTCCATGGGGCGTTATTCTCTTATTTGGAGGCGGCTTAAGCCTTGCTGCGGCTATTCAATCTTCTGGTTTAGCACTGTGGCTTGGAAATGCCATGACAGTGATGTCAGCGGCCCCATTAATTCTCATAATTCTGGCGATCGTCGCCCTTGTGATCTTTCTGACAGAACTTACCAGCAATACGGCAACCACGGCAGCTCTTGTCCCAGTGTTAGCTGCGCTCGCTACAACAGCAGGTCTAGATCCTATCATGCTGGCTGCGCCTGTCGCTATGGCTGCCAGCTGTGCTTTCATGTTGCCTGTGGCGACGGGGCCAAATGCTGTCGTCTTCTCTACAGGACACATCCAGGTCCCTCAGATGGTTCGTGCAGGACTATGGCTTAACATATTGGGCACATTCATTGTGACTGGATTATGCTACTTAATTGTCCCAATGGTTTTTAACTAAGGCTTTCATTCACTTGTTTGATCAGACGAAGTAGTTTCACAGATTGATGATCTGTGAAACCACTTCCTTTGCAAAAGCGAACAAAATCTTTTGTATCCTCAAGAGAGAGAATGACCCGAATTTCTGATACCGTATTGCCTGTTAGGACTGCAATACTACTTAGTAAAAATTGATGACTTAAGTTGGGACCAAGCTCTAAGATCAGATCAATGGATATTTTTCCTTCACGGTGGAGATCAATCACATAGCCATGTACGCGGCCGTCTTCCAACTTGTTTAGACGATCTAAAATCACTTCAGCCGTCGATTTCTTACGCACGATCTCTGCTACTGGTTCACTGACATTATAACGCTGAATAAGCGCATTCTTATACACAGCTGAAATCCGCTCAATCAAATCCAAGGCGATAGAAACTGGCAAGTCTGTCCTTTCACTCATATAGTCCATGAGTGTTGTTTGATCTGGAAAACGATCCATTACAGTCAGCATGCCTTTTTCTGGAATACTTACGTCGTGATTTCTTACTACGAATGTCACAGCCTCACTATCAGCAACAGTCACAAGAGCCATAACAGTCTCTTCACCAATATCTTTACGTTTGGCGAGCGTTACGTGAGCAAAATTCTGTAATTTAGGAATGAGAGTTGCTAATTGATCATCTGTAAATGTAGGTGTTTCAGCTAAAAAAGGCTTAGAGACACTTTGGATGTCAGTTGCAATCGTCTCGGCAAGCTCAGCATTCAACAGAGTACAGTTTCGGATTTCAAATGCCAACATTTCTCGTACAGCATTGTGAAGATCTTTGGCCAACAAGTGAGCAACATTTTCTATAACTAAGCGCTCTTTTTCTTCTTTATCAGAGCGAAGGAATTTTCCCACGCGCTGCGCCAGAAGCATCTTATCTAATAAATCACCTTCTATAAGGTTAAGATCATTCAATTCTGAAACCATTCGTCTATTCCTATATAAGATGCCCTTGCAACAATGATTCCACCCACCACGCTTATAGGAAAACAAGTTTAGTTAAATTGAGCAATAGATAGTGATAGTTTTAATTAAAACTTTAAATAATAATGATAATACAGAGGGTTAGGACGTAGCGCTTTCTGAGATAAAGTAGTCGTAAGCTACTGGAATAAACCAATTAATTTTAGAGCCTTTCCCAAAGAAACCCACATGTCCCCCAGCCTCTGTCAATAAAATTGAGACAAAGGGGTGGTCATTTTTTACCGCCTTGAGGTAAGTTTCGTAGGGAATCCAAGGATCATCCTCTGAATGAATAGCTAAGGTTGGCGTTTTGATTCGGTGCATAAATTGACCAGCAGACATTTGTTCATAATAATCAAAACGATCTTTAAAACTAAATGACGGTGCAATAAGCTGATCGTCAAGCTCTCGGATAAATCTTATTTTTTCCAGAGCATCGGGTGCCATCACGGATGGTGCTTTCTTTAAATCCCGTTTAAGCTGATTCACCAGATAGGTGACATAGAGCGCGTTTCTCTTTTTACTCAAGACAGCAGAAGCCGCGGTTAAGTCGATGGGAGCAGAGATGCTCACAGCTGCTTTCACATTCTCCGGCACGTCGCCTTCCGCTAGATATTTAAGAGTGAGGTTGCCGCCTAAAGAAAAACCCATTAAAAATATATCTGCCTCTGGTTCACACTCAGTCAATCCTGTCAGAACTGCACTTAAATCCCCTGTTAGCCCTGCATGATAGGGCGGCGCAGATGTTTCCGCTGATTTCCCCGCACCTCGCATATTTAGCCGTGCAACTTTCCATCCACGATCTAGAAAATATCGGGCTGTGCGACGCATATAACCGCTGCCTTCCGTCCCGCCCATACCATGAGACAAGAGGAGTAACTTCCCTGTCCATGGTTCAGAAGGGTCATTGACTGCAACAGAGATTTTATTGTCTCCGTCAATTGGGATTGCCAGCCGATATGTCTCGGTGATTCCCTCTTCCACATACAGCGAACTTCGAATGGTTTGCAGATCTGCGCCCCACCAAGGAAATCGAGATTTAAAGGGAGCAACAGTCTGCTTAAGAGGACGGCCAATACATTTCATTACAGATCCAAAAATCAAAAGGAGAAACAATTTTGTTTCTCCTAGATAAGGCGTAACACCCTATTTGACCAGCTCTTTTAGGTCCTTACCTCATTCAGCCTTCGCCCCAAACTATACTTATTCATACCTTAAAGCTTTGATAGGGTTTTCTCTGGCTACTTTCAGTGCATGGACAGAAATTGTCAGCCAAGACAGTAAGACTGAAAAACTACAGGCTAAGACGATCAAAAAGATTGTGCTATCGATGCGCGTGGCAAAAATCTCAAGATAGCGTGTCGCACTATAGTAGGCCAACGGAAAGGCAATGAGCATCGACCAAAGGGCTGGCTTAGAAAACTGCAGGAGCAACATAGGCACGATTTGCTTGATCCCTGCGCCTAAGATCTTCCTAAGGCCAATCTCTTTGGTACGTTGTTCTGCCATAAAAGCAGCCAAACCAAAGAGACCAAAAAGCGCCAACGTCATGGCAAGAGTAGCAAAACCCGCTAAAATAGACCCAGATGCTTTCATGATTTTAAAGTTTTCTTCAAAGCGACTGTCTAAGAAAGACCATTCAATTGGATTCTTTGGGAACAGCTGTTTCCAAAGATCTTCTATCTTATCAATAGTTTGACTTGAAGCTCCTTTTCTAAGCCGAATAGAAACATAATTATAATTGGCTTCTCGCCATCTTAGAATAAACGGCTTAACATGATTTTGAAGCCCCAAGACATTGCGATCTTCCATAACGCCTAGAATGGATAACTCGTAAGGGTTTTTAGGGTCGCCCACATAAACAGACTGCCCAAGCGCCTCTGATGGCGTCTCAAACCCTAGAAGAGAGACAGCTTTTTCATTGATGATAACTTTCGCAAGGGGATCACCTGATTTTGCCTCATCTGAGCTGTTTTTGTCATCAAAATTCCGGCCCGCTACTATTGGTATATCATATAAATCAAGGAAATTTGGGTCGCCGTGCATGTTATTCATGCTGACACCCTGATCTTCACCTTTAACTTTAGAGACAGTCCACGTCCAATTTTGATTCACAAAAGGCACTTGGGAGGCAAAACTCACATTTTCCACATCAGCTAACTTCATGAGTTCGTTATAGAGGGTTTCTTTCTTATCCATAATAGCCTGATCATCTATACGACTCAGTGTCATAACTTGAGACTTTGGAAATATCTCACTATCCTTTGTCATCTCGTTATTTTGAGACGTGACGACGAGCACCATTGCCAGCATGACAATAGAAATAACAAATTGTACACCGATCATAATATTTCTAAAGAGACTGCCTGATCGTCCTTTCTGTGCCACATTTTTTATAGCATCAGACGCAGACATCTTCGTAATCATATAAGCAGGATAGCTCCCTGCCATCAGGCCAACAAGGACCGTAGTCGTCAGTACCCATGGGGTTATGGCGACATAATCAATGATAAGATTTTTCCCTAACGCAGCATTAAAGGGCTGGATTGATAGTTCGACAAGCACCAGAGCAAGCACCATAGCCATGCAAACGATACTTTCGCATTCAACCATGAATTGGACCAACAATTGTTTTCTGTTCGCGCCTAATGTTTTTCTCAGTCCAACTTCTTTGAAGCGCCCCATATTTTGTGCTGTTGCCAGATTGGAATAATTCACAATAGCCACCACAAGAATAAGAAGACCGAGATACTCCATAATATCAATCACAGGTATGCCTACAGAAAACCATGTTGAAAGATTCTTATCCACGAGAGGACGGACAACCAGCTTACTCACCACATCCAATTCCCGTTTGGGTGCAGATTGCATGTATAATTGGTTAACACGCGTGTTGAGTGAGTTAAGCGAGACAGCACCATCAGTCATAATATAACTATGGTACCTCGAAGAAAGCCAACCCCAGTTTGTATCTGGTTTTAAAAAGTCCCAAATAGTATCAATTGTTTTAATATGCACCATGAGCCCAAGGCGGTCATTCCCCATCAAGTCCGAGTTAAAATGGCTATCTACAGCAACCTCTTTGATGATCGCAACCACGAGAATAGATGTCACAGTGTCTTGTCCACGGATATCAAATCGCCGCCCCACAGCGTCAACGGTCCCAAAATATTTCACCGCCATTTCTTCTGTCAATATGGCTTGATTTGGGCCTGTTAGAGATGCCTTTCCCCCTGAAGAATAGTCAAAGTTAAAAATATCTAAAAACTCAGGATCAATGAATTTTGCCTGTTCATAAAAGCCTTTATCATCAGTTTGCAAAAGAACTTCCATGTCCAAACCACGGGCAACCGTCAGCTCCGGCATTTGTACCTTCATAAGTGGTTGAAGGGCCATATATGTGCCGGAACTCTCTACATTCGCGTTGTTATTTAGAGGATTATTATAGCTGGAAACTGTATAAGTCCGGTCCCTATTTTCAAACATATGATCATGGTTTTTTTCATAGTGTGCTATCAACCCACTGATCAGATAAACAGCTAATCCAAGGGCCAGTCCTATCAAGTTAATAGCAGCATAGAGTTTATTTTTAGACAGGCTACGCAGCGCAATTTTTATATAACTTCCAAACATTAAAGTATCCTATTCGTATCTAAGTGCATTGATGGGATTTTGAGATGCTACTTTATAAGCACGGCTGGCAACTGTGACCCAACTCACAAGAAGAGCCACCACTGAGGCAATAGCGACCATCAAGACGACAAATTCTTGACCTAATCTATATTCAAAGGCCATAAGCCATTCATTCATGAAATGGAAAGCAATCGGGGCGGCGATCAATCCACCCAACATAACAGGTTTTGAAAACTGCCAAACCAACAGACTAATGATGTCAATCAAGCCAGCGCCAAGTACTTTCCGAATGCCAATTTCTTTTGTCCGTCTCTCTGCCGTATAACTAGCAAGGCCGTACAAACCAAGACATGCAATCACAATAGCAAGCAATGCAAAAGCTGCGAAAATTTTACCTTGTGCTGTTTCAGCTGCGTATTGTGACGCCATCATCTCATCTAAATGTTGGATGACAAGGGGCTGGAGCGGCGCCCGCTCACGCCAAATTGATGATAACTCTTCCACCAAATTTGTGACGTCTTGACGTGCATATGAGACCGTCATTGATCTGAACGCAGCAGGATTTTGCATATAAACGCTAGGTCTAACGCCGTATTTCATTGACCGATAATATAAATCAGGGATCACCCCAACGATTTCTAGCTCATAATTGCCAGCTCTGAATACATTTGCTCTAACACGGCGACCAATCGCAGCTTCGATGGATGGTAATCCCAAGGCTTTTACAGCAGACTCGTTAAGCAGGATAGTTGACCTGCCCATCTCTGTCGCACCTTCAGGTAAGGCTACGATACGATCTGTCCCATAGTCATCACTAAACAACCGGCCGGCAAGAGGGGTGACATCATAGCTTTCGAAGAAACCGACACCCATTGTGTGATAATTGATTACCACTGACTGCTGTCCTTCAACTGTCCTGCCATCACTATCTATAAGTGTAAAACCTGTATTATTTTCATTATCTTGGGTAGGCACTTCCGAAGCCCAAGAGACTGAGGTTACGCCGTCAACTTTGGACAAAGCCGTGCGCATCATTTCTTTTTGCTCATCAGGCAAATTTCTGCCGCTGACAACAAGTTTCTGCCCAACCTCATATCCAGGGTTTTTACTCAAGACATAGAAGGTTTGCCCGTATACAACAGCTGTACTCACCACCAAACCAATTGAGATCGCAAACTGAAACAAGACAAGAGCAAACCTAAATCGACTTGAACCTTTCGTTTCCGCACTCTTATTCGCCTTTAAAATGCGGGCCGGCAAAAATCCTGAAAGATAAAGGGCTGGATATGACCCCGCTACAAGACCAACCACTAAGGAAGTGCCAAGTAGCATCGGCAACGCCAAAGGTGTTGCCGTGAAATCAAGGGCTAAGTCACGAGATAAAATTTCATTATAGCTCGGCAAAATAAGCTCAACTGCTGCTATTGCAAAAAGCAGAGCGATGAAAGAAACAAGAACCGCCTCTCCTAAAAATTGAAGCGCTACTTGAGTGCGCGACGCCCCCATAACTTTCCGGAGGGCAACTTCACGGGCTCGGCCTGTGGCTCTGGCTGTCGCTAAATTCATGAAATTGATACAGGCAATCAAAAGAACCAGGATCGCTACAGTCATAAAAGTATAAACAAGGGTTTTATCTCCAAGCGCTTTCATATCACCAATGCTTCCCGCTTGTGTGCGGGCGTTGAGGTAGATATCCTGGATTGGCATAAGCTTATGTTGAACAAAGTCTGTGGCTTTCGCTTCTGCAGACATCTGGGCCACTTGATCTTTAAAGACGCTCTCCGTATTGATGAACTGTGAAATGCGCGATTGCAGCTCTTCAATTTCCGCCCCTTCTTTCAGTTTAAAATATGTATAAGTATTCACGCTAGACCATGTATTCAGCATATTTGGAAAAGGATCGAACAAGGCAGGGTCAAGGTGAATGAGGAAGGTGAAATTCAGATGAGTATTCGTGGGAAGCGCATCAAGAACACCTGTAATTTTATATGGCAAGGGCGGAGTCATCGGCGAATTGAAGGTCAATGTTTCTCCTACAACATCTGTCCTTCCAAAATATTTAATCGCCATTTCCTTGGTTAAAACCATATCGTTTTTGTTATTAAAAGCCTCAGCCTTACTCCCCGCAATGAAAGGGAAATCAAAGAGCGAAAAAAAAGAGCCATCAGCATAGGTTACAGTCTCGTTAAAGGCTTCTCCGTCAACCTGCGCCGTAAAACCAACACTTAATAAACGCGTTCCCTCCGCAACCTGCGCGTTTGCATATGATTTTATGGCTTCCATCATACGACCTGCGCTTCGGATCGTGTGGAATGGTACACGGCCCGCGGGAGTATAGCTGGTGTGAAGCCTAACAATTTTCTCACTCTCAGGCAGGTTTTTCTCATAGCCCAATTCGTCTTGAACGAATAACATGATCAAAATGCAGCTCATTAACCCAAGGGCAAGCCCAAAGATATTGATGGCTGAAAACATACCGTTTTTTATGAGATTTCTCCACGCTGAGAGGCAATAATTAATCCACATTGTCCTATCCTTTTTCTTATATTATCCGTACTGTCGTCTTCTTATTCGTATCGCAAAGCCAAAATTGGATTGGATCTAGCGACACGCATTGCATGAAGAGCAATGACACTCCAAGACAAGAAAATCGCCGAGAAGCCAGCTAGCAATGTAATCGGTACAAGAGTATCAATCCTATCTGAGAATAGATTGAGATACTGGCCTGCTAAGAAATACGTCAATGGCAACGCAATCAATAAAGACACGATGACAGGTTTAGAAAATTGCAGAAGCATCATACGGATTAATTGTGACACCGATGCCCCTAATACTTTTCTAATACCAATCTCTTTAGTCCTTCCACGGGCCATAAACGCTGCGAGCCCGAACAATCCGATGAGAGCTAAACTCAATGCGACAGCTGCAAACATCGTGATGACCATGTTTAATGTTCTGAAAATATTATAGATCCCTTCAAAGACCGCATTCAGAAATTGGTGTTCAATTGGATAGTCAGGAATGACAGCCTTCCATGTTTCTTCGATCTCTTTTATGACAGAGGCGGGCGCGCCCTTTTTAATTCGGATTGCACCATAGAAATGCGGGTCCCAGTCATTCATAAAGATCCAAGCTTTAACTTCATTATGCAGTCCAAGAATATTCTGCGTTTCTACGACACCGATAATGTTATAACGAAAGGCTGCCAGTTCCCCAGGTCTTCCATAAAATGATTGTCCAACTGCCTCTTGCGCATTCTTATAGCCTAAACGCGTGGCCAGAAGTTCATTGATAATGACATTGCTATCACGATCTTCCCTATTCAAGCGAATGTCTCCACTATTCCCTCTTTCAAAATTTCTACCTGCAAGCAGTTTAATATCAAAAGTAGGTAAGAAACCTTCCGCTGTATAAAGGACATTTGTTGGTAACCGGTTATTTTCATCACCCTCTATCCTAGAGACTGAGCGTTGGTTGTTGCTTTGCTCGAATGGAACTTGGCTGGCAAAAGTTACCTGCTCCACATCAGGCAGTTTCATCAATTCAAGTTTCAATGTATCTTCTCGATCGCGAATAGACTGTTTGCTCATGCTTGTAAGTGTCAGGACTTCATCCTTTGGGAAGATTTGACTGGCATCTTCGACTTTTTTATTTTGGAAATAGATGATCATCACCATTGCGAGCATCAGAATTGATAAAGTGAACTGCAATCCAATCATCACAGATCTAAATAAACTGCCTCGCGCCCCTTTCATGGTCATTTGCTTAAGCGCTTCAATAGGATTCACGCGCGTGATTAGAAAGGCAGGATAGAGACCTGCAAGAAGGCCAACACCAAGCGTGATTAAAAGGAGCCATGGCAGCAATTCACCGTAATTCAGTGTGACTACCCGACCAAGGCTGGCATTAAAACTAGGGACCAACACCTCTAAAATCACAAGCGATATGATCATTGCGATAGAAACAATCGTTATGCTTTCGACTAAAAATTGAATTAGCAGTTGCTTCCGATCCGCACCCAAGGTTTTGCGCATTCCTACTTCACGAACACGCCCCATACTTTGCGCTGCAGCCAGATTTGTATAATTGACAATCGCTATAATGAGGACAAAAGTTCCAAGGATCAGTACAATTTCAATTGCTGGAATTCCGATCGCATCCCACACAGATGAATTGGCTTTTGAGATGGGCCTAACTGTCTGCGCTGTCATGAAATTTTCTCGAATCTCTGGATCTACATTATTCACAAAGACCGTATTAATTTTCGCTGTTAATTCGTCAATATCCATAGGCTTCTTAGTCAGTACATAAACGTTATTCCCCATGGACAAGTTATTCCAATTCCCTTGAAGATCCCAATCGTCTATCCGATTTAAACTCTCAAGCGGTGCAAAAATATTGTACCCGTTGGTATCTATTATGGAGGATAAGAAATGACTATTTTCAGGTAAATTTTCAATCACTGCCCTGACGGTTAAGTCATGTGTATGATCCAGCATGATGGTCTTACCAACAATATCGAGGCGGCCAAACATCTTTATGGCCTGATCACGTGATAGAACGGCCCCTTTTGGATCAGCCAGCGCCCGACTATTCCCCTCTAGATAGACGAAATCAAAAATTGCGAGTAATTCTTTATCCATGAAACGAATGGTCTCATTAAAATGCTTATCCCCTGCACTTGCCAAATAACCCCGCCTCACTGTCCGAGCGACGGCCTCCACATCATCGCTCATTGAGGCCTGAATGAGCGGTGCCATGGCTGTGTAGGTTGAACTGAGCTCTTGCACACCAATATTAGCATTTGGGTGAAGAGTTGCGCCCACTGTATAGATGCGCTTATGCTGAGCGAACATGGTATCATGGTTTAATTCATAATCGGCGAGTATCCCGCCAAACATAAAAATGGTCAGCCCTATGGCAAGACCCATGATGTTTATCAGAGCATAAAGCTTATTCTTTTTTAAATTTCTCAGCGCAATCAACACATAATTCTGAAACATTTTTTTTCTCGCTTCACTTTGTTTATCGTTAGCACGGCTTATTATTCTGCCGCTTATTTCAGGAGACTATTTTGGCAAATGTCCCCCATCCACTGACAGAATGATCCATCAGTGCTTCATACTCCCAACTTAATGAAAGGCCTGCGTTTTACTGAGCGGCCCGTAAATTTTCTGTGACCACATGGCCATCAAACAGATTGATTGTCCGGCGGGCATAATCAGCATGGGCTGGAGAGTGTGTCACCATAATGATGGTTGTGCCTTCATCATTCAGCGCTTGAAGCATTTCCATGACTTCCTGCCCGTGAGCACTATCAAGGTTTCCTGTTGGCTCATCAGCAAGAATAAGAGCCTGATCGCCAACAACTGCTCTGGCAACAGCCACACGCTGCTGCTGTCCCCCTGAAAGCTGACTTGGCATATGCTTTGCTCTATGCGCGATGCCCACTTTATCCATAACTTTTGCAACGCGGGCTTTACGCTCACTTGATGGGATATTGTGATACAGTAAGGCAAGCTCGATATTTTCTTCCACCGACAATTCATCAATCAGGTTAAAGCTTTGGAAGATAAATCCAATATTATGTTTTCTAATTTCAGAAAGTTGCCCTTCTGAATAATCTGAAATATCTTCATCCATAAAAAAGTAATTGCCGTCGCTGGGTGTATCCAACATGCCAATGATATTCAACAATGTTGACTTGCCGCACCCCGAAGGGCCCATAATCGCAACAAATTCACCTTGCTCAATTTCAACTTGAACTTTATCAAGGGCAACCGTTTCAACCTCGTCAGTTCTATAGATTTTCGAAAGATTGTGTAATTTCAACATGGACATTTTATTTTTCCTTTCTTCCTCGCTGATTAATCTTGGTATTTTATTATTTGGATAATTTCAGTCTATCCATTTGAGTGTAACTTGTATAAGGGCTAGTCACCACACGCTCCCCTTCCTCTAGGCCTTCGATAATCTCGATAAAGCGATTGTTTCTTCGTCCCATCTTAACCTGACGACGCACAGCTTGCGACCCGTCACTGGCCACGACAAAAATCCAATTTCCCCCTGTATCCTGATAAAAGGCACCATTAGGAATCATCAGTGCTTTTGAACTATCCCCAAGGGTTAGCTTACTTTGAATGGTCTGGCCCCGACGAATATTAGAAGGTTGGCGGTCCAAAAAAGATAGATCTATGCGAAACTGGCCATTTGTCACTTGAGGATATATTTTTGATACACGCATATCATAGGTTTTCCCGCCCCGATCAAAGCTAGCCCGTTGATCAATATCCACGCGACCAAGATAAAATTCATCTATATCAGCTTCTAATTTGTAATTATTAGGTGTATCAATTTGACCCAAGCGGCCTCCACGGCTGATGCTTTCTCCAATTTCCACATCAAACCCAGAAAGCTTGCCATTAACTGGTGCTTTTACATTCATATTATCCAAATTTGCGCGAGAAATCTCGAGATTGCTTTCAAGACGCGCTGCTGTCGCCTTAAGAAAGGAAAGCTGCTCTTCTTGCATTCTTGTATCAGTAGCTTGGCTCTCAAGTGTTAGCTCAAGACGTTGCTTATACCAATTCAAGGTATCCTGAGTATCTTGAAACTTTGATTGCGCGACATTCCCGCGTTCCGCCAACTCTTTCTCTCGCAAAACTTGACGAGATAAAAGACTAATCTGATACCGAATGTCGGTCAAATTTCGTTTATGCTGAAGTCTATTCTGCTCTAACCTCAGCTCAATTGAGCGCATGTTATTCAATTGCTCTGCAACACGAGCTTCATTCCCGAGAACATTTAGCTGAAGGCTCGTATTAGATAATATAACAATAGGGTCGCCAGCTTTCAGTAAAGTACCGTCTTCAACAAGGATTTTTTCAACACGCCCTCCTTCTATTGCATCAAGATAGACAGTTTTAGCCGGTGTCACACGGCCGCGAAGGGGGTAGAAATCTTCAAATATACCTGATTGCACCTCTGATATAACAATCCTGTCTTCATTCACCTTAAGTGAGCGCCCCCCAGACCCTGCCATCATGTCATAGATAAAGTAACTACCAATGACCAAGACGAGCGCGTAGGCTGCCCATTTAGGAAGCCATGTTTTCTTTTTTGTCACTTGGCGGTCCATGCCCGCACCAGATTGAGCC
Organism: Temperatibacter marinus; assembly: GCF_031598375.1. NCBI lineage: Bacteria > Pseudomonadati > Pseudomonadota > Alphaproteobacteria > Kordiimonadales > Temperatibacteraceae > Temperatibacter > Temperatibacter marinus. The sequence continues at coordinate 1,983,983 of NZ_CP123872.1, read as the reverse complement.
CCTTCATGGCCTTGTCTTCCCGCTTGAAGCTCGCTGTGAAGTGAACTCTTCATTCCCTTTTGATCAGAAAGATCTTGAGCATCACTTTTTGCCTGCGTCGCTTTTCTGCCTTTTGGCATTTTAATTTGCTTCAGCTTGCGAGGCTCATTTCCCTCAATAGGCTTACCGTCATTATTATCATTGTTATCTGACATATTTTCCTCTACCCACTTTCTAACTCCTCGCCCAATGCTGGCTTGTTATCTGTCGTATTACCAGTCTTAATTTTGTAGTTTTTCATTTTCATTATCGCTATCGTACCTCGGGTTATTCAGATACACCCTTTTAGTAGCAACTGCTGTGCCAAATACTAAAGTGTTGTTTTAAATAAATTTTTTCTAAAAACGTCCGATTTCGAACATTCTTTACTGTACGTTTTCGAACATTTGGTGTACAATATTGAACACTTACAAAATAGTCTAAAGAATAAGCGTATGACAAAAAAAGACGGAAAAATATTAATTGTTGATGATGACGAAGATATTCTCACGGCAGGGAAACTTCTTTTGAGACGGCATTTCAAACAAGTCATGACCTGCAACAAACCAGAGTTTATCCCAGAATTACTGAGTAGCCATCAATTTGACGCTATTCTTCTGGATATGAATTTTGGCCCAGGTGAAAGCACAGGTGAGCAAGGGTTTATCTGGCTTGGAAAAATTTTGGAAATTGATCCAAGTGCCGTCATTGTTATGATTACTGCGCATGGCGGCGTTAATATTGCTGTTGAAGCCATGAAACTTGGAGCCACTGATTTCATTGCGAAACCATGGCAAAATGAAAAAGTCGTCGCAACTCTATCAGCCTGTGTAAAGCTTGGAAAAACGAGGGTAGAAGCAAAATCTCTAAAGCAGAAAAATGAAGCCCTTATCGCAGCATCTCTACCCTCTCAGCATAATATGATTATCTCTTCGTCAGGTCCCATGAATGATGTGCTCACATTAATCTCTAGGACAGCACCAACCGAAGCCAATGTATTTATCCTCGGTGAAAATGGTACAGGCAAAGAGCTGGCTGCACGGGCCATTCACACAGCAAGCTTGCGTAGGAACAATGTCTTTATGTCTGTGGATCTAGGGTCTCTATCAGAAAGCCTTTTTGAAAGTGAATTATTTGGGCATAAAAAAGGCGCCTTCACCGGTGCAAGAGAAGATCGAACTGGGCGCTTCCAAGCTGCATCAGGCGGCACTCTTTTCCTTGATGAAATCGGCAATTTACCGAAGCATTTGCAAGCTAAACTGTTAACAGTTCTAGAACAAAGAACAATTACACCCCTAGGATCAAATGACGTAATTCCAATTGACGTAAGAATTATTACTGCAACCAATATCCCTAAGACGTCCATAATGAACGAAGACCATTTCAGACAAGACTTACTGTTTCGATTAAATACTGTTGAGATTAATCTTCCTCCGCTGAGAGAGAGACGGGAAGATATTTTAGCCATAGCCGAGCATTATATTGCTCACTATTCGAAGAAATATCAAAAAGCCATCAAACCTCTGAGTCAGGCTGCCATTGAAGCGATGACGAACTATGACTGGCCTGGCAATGTGAGGGCCTTGCGCCATGCCATAGAGCGAGCCATTATTCTTGCTGAAGGGGAAAGCTTTCAACCGCAAGATTTCTCGATGGACACAAGTGGTGAAGGTGAAACGAAAACAGCGCAACCTAAAAGCACACCTCTTGTAGACGATGATTTAAACCTTGAGCGCATCGAGAAGAAAGCCATTGAAGTCGCCCTGAGAAAAAACCAGTATAATATTTCGCATACAGCTAAAGAACTTGGTCTCACAAGAGCTGCACTCTACAGACGGATGGAAAAACATGGGCTTTAAGAAATTTTCATTATTAATTGCGCTCAGAACCACTCTCTTAATCGGGTGTATCTCTATTTTAGTGCTGCTCTTTAATACACCAGGATACCATGCCGCGACACTGTTAGTCATTGGTGTTCTTGCCGTACTTCTCACTGAATTTTTTCGTTTCGTTTCAAAAACAAACAAGGAACTTACACGGTTTCTTGACGCTGCGCGCTATGCTGATTTCTCGCAGCGCTTTAAACTCAGTGGTATGGGAGCTGGTTTCGGGGAGCTAGGCGAAGCCTTTACAGATATTCTTGACCGTTTCCAAGAAGTCCGTGCTGATCAAGAACGTGAGCTCCGCCGGCTGAAAGCACTTATTGAACATGTTCCCGTGCCCTTAATCTCAGTCCATCAAGATGGGTTGATCACTTTGTGGAACAATGCTGCTCGACGATTATTTGGTAGTGCTAAAATTACTCGCCTGAGCAATCTTAGCCAATTTGGTGAAGAATTCCTCAGAGAAATCACGACTATTCCACCAGGGGAAAGGCGCTTAGCCTTATTTGAAAATGACGGTGTTGAAGAAAAACTTTCTCTAGCCGCAACACAAATCATATTTGGCGGCAAAAGTGAGAAGCTCATCAGTCTGCAAGACATTCAAAGTGAATTAGACGTTGTTCAACTTCAAGCATGGCAAGATCTCGTTCGAGTCCTAACACATGAGATAATGAATAGCATTACGCCTGTCGCAAGCTTAGCAACAACCTCTGTAGACTTGGTCGAAGATGTCAAAACAAAAGTTGCAGACAATCCCGAACTGGTCGAAGAACTACAAGATGTATCAGATGCTGTCACAACAGTAGCAAGGCGCAGTGACGGCCTGATGAGTTTTGTCTCAAGCTATCGCAGACTTACCCGTCTTCCCCCGCCGCAAAAAGAGACGATCTTGCTTGGAGAGTTGGTCAAACAGGCGCAAGTGCTAGGAACACAGCAATGGGAAGATAAAGAGCTCATGATCAACATTTCCATTGAACCCACCGAGTTGGATGTTTCTGTAGATGCAAATATGATCGAGCAAATTCTCATAAATATGATCCAAAATGCTGAGCAGGCATTAATCGGTACTCACAATCCTACAATATGGATCAAAGGTTTTCTCAGCAAGCGAGGGCGTCCTGTATTAGAGATTAGTGATAACGGTCCTGGCATAGCAGACGAAATTATAAAAAAGATTTTCGTGCCTTTTTTCACAACAAAACGAGATGGGTCAGGTGTTGGCTTGGCCCTCACTCGACAAGTCATGATTGCTCATGGTGGGAACGTGAAAGTAACCAATTTAGAACAAGGGGGCGCTTGTTTTACCCTGACATTTTAACTTGGCATGTCGAGCTTATGATATTTTATCATTAACGTTCTAATTTAGTTGTTAACAAAATACTGGTCTTAGTACGCTCAACACCTTCAATGCCACCAAGAGTATCCAAAGCATAATCAAGCGCAGATGTCGTAGACGCCCCAACAATTGCAATCATGTCATATTCACCAGAAATTGTGTAAATGGACAACACCTCATCCATTTTCTTCATAGAAGCCACCACGGCAACCTGAGCCCGGGGCTGAATTTTGAGCATCACATGCGCTCTAACCCCTGTCTCGCCTTTTTCACCCATCTTCAAGGTATAACCTGCGATCACCCCAATATCTTCTAACCGGTTGATACGGTCTTGAACTGTCGTCCGAGACATCCCGATCTGACGTGCAATTTCACTGGTTGACAGTCGTGCATTTCTGCGCAGCAAGGCAACTAGCTTTTCATCCTTCTTGTCCATTTTCACGATATTTCCGTTATTATGTTAAAAACTATGCATCATATTGTACAATTTTACACTTCATTTCAACAGTTTCTTTTGTCACAATATCTTTATTGGTTTTCAAGAAACAGGTATGCGATAGCCTGTTTCGTCCCTGACTTTATGGTTGTAATCGACTTGCTAGTCTTTAACGGAAACCTTTCTGGGGGAACAGGGGTCACCACCCTTACCCTGTTCCCTTTTTTCTTTTGTCTACACCTCGGGGGAGGAGCAGGCATTTGAATTTAGGGCGGGAAGAAAGTCACACATTTTAGAACCTTAGGTCTGGGCATGTCCTTAGGGTTTATTTCTAAACGATACATCTATTGGAGGGCAAAATGAAAAATATCTTAGTAATGGGCGGCGGTAAAATCGGCGAGATGATCAGCAGCATGCTTGCAGACTGCGGGGATTATATGGTGACCGTTGCAGACCGCGATGAGATGACTCTTGCACGTATCACAAAGCACCAGCGCATAGAAACAGCTGTTGTTGATGCTTTAGATGAAAAAGCAATGGATGCAGTTATGGCAGGAAAATACGCTGTCCTTATGGCATGCGGTCATGTGATGACCCATGTGATTGCACCGGCGGCTAAAAAAGCAGGGGCGCATTATTTTGATCTCACAGAAGATGTTAAGTCAACACGCCTTGTAAAAGATCTCGCCGAAGATAGTGAAACTGCCTTTATACCGCAGTGCGGCCTTGCCCCAGGTTTCATAGGCATTGTTGCGCATCATCTAACAAAGAATTTTGACACACTCCATAATGTTCACATGCGCGTTGGTGCCCTTCCCGTGATGCCATCCAACGCCTTAAAATATAACCTGACATGGTCGACAGATGGCTTAATCAATGAATACTGTCAGCCATGTGAAGCCATTATCGACGGCGTAAAAACTGAAACGCCTCCGCTCGAGCAACTCGAAAATCTATGCATTGATGGCGTCGAATATGAAGCTTTTAATACATCAGGCGGCCTTGGAACACTCTGCGAAACACTAGAAGGTAGAGTGAGGAACTTAAATTATCGCACAATGCGCTATCCAGGCCACCGTGATATTCTCAAACTTCTTTTGCAAGACCTTCGCCTTAATGAGCGTCAAGATTTGATGCGGGAAATATTCGAAAATGCTCTGCCTCTTACGCAGCAGGATGTTGTTGTAATTTATGCGACAGTTTCTGGCACTCAAAATGGCAAATTCATGCAGGAAAGCTACTCTCAGAAAGTCTATGCAGGGGAAGTGAACGGCAAAATGCAAACCGGCATTCAGATCACGACAGCAGCAGGTATTTGTTGCATGCTTGATATGTTAGTCAATGGGGACCTCCCTCAGAAGGGCTTTGTTCGCCAAGAAGATGCTGATTTTAATATCTTTATTGCAAATCGATTTGGCTCAGCTTATGCAAAGAAAGAGGGGGTTGATCAATTGGTGATCAATGCTGCAGAATAGAAGTCTCTTCTATTTATCTTTTGACATGAGAGGGCGCTTATGGGCGAGCAGATTACAGGGGGCGAAGCCCTCATCCAAGCATTGTTAGACAATGGGGCAGACATGGCTTTCGGCGTACCTGGCGAAAGTTATCTCGCAGCCCTTGATGCCTTACATGCAAAAGAAGATTCCCTGCCTTTCATAACCTGTCGTCATGAAGCAGGCGCTGCGAACATGGCTGAAGCATATGGTAAAATGACCGGAAAACCAGGCCTTTGCTTCGTTACAAGAGGGCCTGGTGCTACTCATGCAACCATTGGGCTTCATACAGCTTTCCAAGATAGCACCCCAATGATTATGCTTATTGGACAAGTTGCAAGCGACCAGCGGGACAGAGAAGCTTTTCAAGAGGTTAACTATACGCACTTCTTATCAGAAGTGACAAAATGGACCGCTGAAATCCATGACGCTGATAGGATTGCAGAATATATTGGTCGCGCCTATCGTGTTGCCACCAGCGGTCGTCCTGGGCCTGTCGCCTTAGCCTTGCCAGAAGATATGCTCACATCCCTGACAACTGCACAAAAATCAATTCCTTTTATGCCATCAAAGCCAGCCCCTAGTGAAACTGATCTTGCTGCTTTTAGTGAACTTCTAGAAAATGCAGAGCGCCCTCTTCTTATGGTTGGCGGCAGTGGTTGGACCGATGAAAGCTGTGCGGCGCTTTTGGCATTTGCAGAGAATAACAGCATGCCTGTCTGTGCAAGTTTCAGATGCGCTGATCGAATGAACAATGATCATCCAAATTATATGGGAGATATGGGTATTGGTGCTAATCCATCGCTTATAGCGCAAATGGAAGAGGCCGATGTCCTGATTGTTCTGGGTGCGCGTCTCGGCGAAATGACCACAGGAGGATATAGCCGCCTCAACCCGCCAGTTTTGGATAAAACTCTTATTCATATTCATGCAGGCGCTGAAGAAATTGGTCGTGTTTACCAACCAGACCTTGGTATCAATGCCACCCCAACAACCTTTTTACGCGCGCTTAAGGACAGTAGGTTTAAACATGCCGAAAAATGGCAAACTCTTGTCACTGAAGGTCGCCATTCTTATGAAAAATGGAATGAGCCAGTTGCCTGTGAAGGCGATGTTCAGGTTGCGGACCTCTATTCCCATATGAAGAATACGCTCCCTGAGGATAGTATCTTTTGTAATGGTGCAGGTAATTATGCCGCGTGGCTTCATAGATTTTGGCGATATAGAAAGTTTCCCAGCGAATTAGCACCTACATCTGGCGCTATGGGTTACGGAGTGCCTGCCGCCATTGCAGCAAAACTTATTGCTCCAGAACGTACTGTGCTCTGTGCAGCTGGCGATGGCTGCTTCATGATGAGTGTTCAAGAACTTGCTACGGCAGTTCGCTATAAAGCCAATGTTATCTTTCTTGTGTTTAACAATAGCATGCTGGGCACCATCAGGATGCATCAAGAAAATACCTATCCAGACCGCATAAGCGGCACTGACTTAACCAATCCAGATTTTGTAGCTCTTGCCAAAAGCTTTGGCATGCAAGCTTGGCGGGTTTCAAAAACTGAAGATTTCAATTTGATTCTTACCGCCGCACAGACAGTTGATTGTCCGAGCTTAATCGAAATAACCGTTGATCCCCGTGCAATTGCACCAGGGAAAAACTACACAAAACTATAAGAGGTCTCTATGAAAACGAAAGTTGCAAACCTACTCAAAGAATTATATTTAGATCCTGCAGATCTTACAGTCGGCAATTTAGATGTCACAACGCCAATCAATGGTGAATTTATTGGCAGTGTAGGGACTGATATCCCCTCTTCTGTAACTCACAAGATTGAACAATCTGTAGAAGCTTTCAAAGCTTGGCGAAGCTTGCCAGCACCGCGGCGAGGTGAGCTTGTGAGATTGCTAGGAGATGAACTCCGCACTCACAAAGATGCTCTTGGGGCTCTTGTTTCTGCTGAATGCGGTAAAATACTCGAGGAAGGCAAAGGCGAAGTCCAAGAGATGATTGATATCTGTGAATTTGCTGTAGGCCTGTCTAGAGCTATTAATGGACAAACCATCCCTTCTGAGCGACCCGGCCACCATATGCGTGAATACTGGCAGCCTATCGGCCCCGTTGGCATCATTTCTGCTTTTAACTTTCCTGTGGCTGTTTGGTCTTGGAATGCGGCACTTGCTCTCATCTGCGGTGATAGCATCATCTGGAAGCCCAGTGAAAAGACACCTCTTACAGCACTGGCCTGCCAAGCACTTCTAGAGCGCGCTATCGCTAAATTTGGCGATGATGCCCCAGCCAATCTAAGTCAGGTGATCATAGGTCATGCCGATGTTGGAGAGACAATGGTTGATGATGAGCGTATGGCACTCATCAGTGCGACAGGATCTACAAGAATGGGCCGAGCTGTCGGTCCTCGAGTTGCAGCTCGCTTTGGAAAATGCCTCCTAGAACTGGGCGGGAATAACGCTATTATCGTTGCCCCAACTGCAGATCTTGATATGGCGATCCCAGGCATCGTTTTTGGTGCTGTGGGAACAGCAGGTCAGCGTTGCACATCAACACGCCGATTGATTGTTCACGATTCTGTCTATGACAACCTTGTACCGCGCCTCAAGAAAGCATACGAAAGCATTTCGATTGGTGATCCGCTGTCTGGCGCCCTTGTTGGCCCCTTGATCGATAAAGATAGCTTTGATGCCATGCAACGAGCGCTTGACGCTGCAAAAGCTGAAGGCGGGGCTGTCTTTGGAGGTGAAAAAGTAACTGTTGAGGGCTGTGAAGGCGGCTACTATGCAAAACCTGCCATTGTAGAAATGCCTGCTCAGTCAGAAAGTGTCTGCGAAGAAACCTTTGCTCCTATTTTATATATTATGAAATATTCTGAGTTTGAAGAAGCAATGACAATGCAGAATGATGTGCCACAGGGGCTCTCCTCTTCTATCTTTACGAATGACATGAGAGAAGCAGAAATGTTTATCTGTAGCTCTGGTTCAGATTGCGGGATTGCCAATGTGAATATCGGTACAAGCGGCGCTGAAATCGGCGGTGCCTTTGGTGGAGAGAAAGAAACTGGAGGCGGTCGAGAAAGTGGATCAGATGCATGGAAAGCCTATATGCGCCGTCAAACATCCACTGTAAATTATAGCCGTGAGTTGCCATTGGCACAGGGTATTAAATTCGACATTTAAATGTCAGATATACGCTCACAAGAACCCACACCACTCTGCACCTGCAGAGTGGTTTTTTTTACGATCCGTTAAAGGCGATACACCCATTCTTAGGTTGCTGATGCCAAAATTTCTGCTTTACAGCGAGACCCAAACCTGAATTCTCAATTTCAATGAGAGCATTATTTAACTGTCTTGCAATATTCGCATGTCTGCTGCTTTTATGCATGGCAATATAGGAGGGAACACTGTCCAGATGTTCGACGCGATATTCAAGCCCCTTACAAGTATAGACTGCTCCATTTGATAAATTAGGGATTTCAAAGTCAGAAATTGTGCTGGTTACGCGCCCTTTCAGCATCAATTTGAGAGCTTTTTGTGGTTTATTGATATCCATTTTATATTCGGCACCAATTTTTCTCATAAAAGGATCAACTTTTTTACCAAGATAAAATCCTCGGATATACCCTATGCGTCCTTTTTGAAGGTCATTCAGAGACTTAATCCCTTGGGGGTAAGTTTTATTCGACAGCAATACTAACACACTGTGCATATAAAGCGGAGATTCGACAAATTCGTATCGCTTCGCTCTTTCCTCTGAATAGAAAAGTGATAAGGCTGCATCCATACGACCCCGTTCGAGCAAGTCTAATAAGCGTCCTGCTGATGGCATGGAATAAAAGGTCGCTTTATAGCCCGCCTTTTCTACTAAGAGGCGCATTTTCTCTACAAGAAGGCCAGAAGTGACCTTGCCATCTTTGACAATAACAAAGGGATATTGATTAAGAACCGCAACGCGCAGTTCTTTTTCTTTTGCTTTAATACTGCAGCTGATTACGACACACAGAAGAAAGATACATACTCTAAACATGCTACTCAATTTACCCCATATACAATCCATATAAAAAGACCTTTCCCACGAAGGAAAAGGTCTCTTAATTCGATACTGGCGGGTAAGCCAGCTCAGAAAATTTTAACGACGACGAGCCACTAGACCATCACGCTCCAGACGTTTACGCTCGAGTTTACGAGCACGACGTACTGCAGCAGCCTGTTCACGAGCTTTCTTTTCAGAAGGCTTTTCGTAAAAGCGACGCATCTTCATTTCGCGGTATACACCTTCACGCTGAAGTTTTTTCTTCAGTGCACGAAGAGCTTGATCCACATTATTTTCGCGTACAACAACCTGCATTGGTTGTTCACCCCTTTCTAAAGTTAAGATATGCGACTCAAGGCGGGTACCTAAAGCCACTAACAAGGGGGGCTTTCTATCAAAGTTTTTTGGGAAGTGCAAGCGATTCTCTTTTAATTTATAAGTCTAGACGGCGCGGAAGCCTTATATTATGATGAAACAATAGCTTAGAGAAGGCAGACTGCATGACTAATGATGAGACACCGCTTGAAATACGCCCTAAACTTTTAGAGGCCATGCTCCCCCATGTAGCATTTGATGGTTGGACAAAAAAAACCATGTCCTTAGCCGCTGATGACCTTGGGATTAGTCCTGAAATAGCTGAGCTTGCCTATCCACAAGGGCCTATTGAGGTCCTTCAAGACCATCTGAAACAAGCCGATGAGCAACTTCTAGTCGCCATCCAGGCTCTCCCTTTAAACGAGATGAAAATCAGAGATAAAATTACACAGGCTATTAAGTTACGCCTGCAAGGTGCACACGCTGATAAAGATATTGTCCGCAAAGGCGTGGCTCTTTTAGCGCTCCCCCAATATGCACCGATTGGGATGAAAGCTTTATGGGATACGTCTGATCTTATGTGGAGAGCTATTGGCGATACAAGCACAGACCATAATTGGTATACAAAACGAATGACTTTATCGGCTGTCTATTCAGCCGTCCTAACCTATTGGCTTAACGATGAAACCGAGAATAATGACGGGACTTGGGAATTTCTCGATCGACGGATAGAAGATGTCATGAAAATTGAAACAACTAAGTTTCAAATTAAAGAGGTCACAAAAAACATGCCGTCCCTCTCTAAATTCTTTGGACGCTTGAGGTACCCTAACGCTTCATGACCCTTTCTTTAGACAAGATCATTCATCAATGGCGCCTTTATCTCGAAACGGAAAAAAGGCTATCTCACCATAGTGTTCAAGCCTATTCACGTGATCTAGGGTTTTTCATTGCCTTTTTAAGAGATTATAAAGGTCAAGACATCACGCCCCGACTTTTGGAAAGCCTCCATGTCAGAGATTTCAGAGCCTTCCTGGCTGAGGAAAGACGGACTGGTAAAGGCCCTAAGTCTGTATCTCGCCGCCTCTCTTCAATTCGAAATTTCTATAGATATTGCTCGCGTGTCCATCATCTCAAGAATGACTCTATCAGTGCCGTCATAGCCCCAAAAGTTACAACAAGCTTACCCCGACCGCTCACCGAAGCAGATAGTGAGACTGTCATTGATACCATAGGCGATTTTGCTAAAGACGATTGGCAGGGTGCAAGAGATACTGCAGTCCTTATCCTTTTATACGGGTGTGGCCTTCGGATTAGTGAAGCGCTTCAATTAAATGGCAGGGATATACAATCCCGTGCCACTTCAATCATGATAAAAGGCAAGCGAGATAAAGAACGTCTTATTCCTCTTCTGCCAATCATTCATGATGCACTGGATCGATATAAAAATTTATGCCCCTATATAATTTCAAAAGAATCTCCTCTTTTTTATTCAGCGAGAGGAAAGCGATGCAATCCTCGTATTATTCAAAAAGCAATGCAATCAGTGAGAGCGGCACTTGGGCTACCAGCCACAGCAACGCCGCACGCCCTGAGACATAGTTTTGCTACCCACCTTCTCTCTGCCGGTGGTGATTTAAGAACCATACAAGAATTACTCGGCCATACAGACCTCAAGGCGACACAAGTCTATGCCGACATAGACGCAGCCCGCCTCAAAGATATTTATGATAACGCGCATCCAAGGGCTTAGGGCATGAACGATCTACACCTCATTCGTCTCATACGGCTTTATTCTTTTTTGCTTCTCTATGTAGCACTAAGCCTGTTTGCTATCTTGCTTGTATTCGCGGCTTTTTCTTTCTGGCCGTATCTACAAACAGAGAATTCAATTTTCATCATTCTCTTACAATCCCTCAGCGGGATTAGCGCAGCAGTTACAGGATTGAAATTTTCACTTATGCTTTACCGCGACAGAAAGATTCATAAGATCGGATTGACTTTAGATCAACTGATCTATCTTCCGCATCTGATCGCTGTCTCCTTCTGTTTAATGCTATCCAGCTTTCTCTTTAGTAGGATCTAGGCGGTAATCTCAAAGGCAGCCATACTAGCGAGTAATTCTTTAAAATCCAGAGGCTTAGCAACATAGGTATCGCATCCAGCCGCCAAGCATTTATTCTCATCCTCATCTAAGGCATATGCAGTTAAGGCAATAATAGGGATATGTGAAACAGCCTCATTAGCCTTTAAGAATCGCGTGGCTTCAAAACCGTCCATGACGGGCATATTCATATCCATAATGATACAATCAGGAATTAATTTGAGGGCCATATCAACCCCTTCCTGACCATTTATAGAACAGACGACATCAAAGCCTTTTCGCTTAAGACGTCGCATCAGCATGTCTCTATTCATTTCATTATCTTCAACTATCAGAATTGTTGACATGGTCGCCCCTCTATCTCTCTGTCGTTTTTTATGCCGTATTTTCTAAACACGTGACTCATTGATTGCACGATTTGTCAGTCGATCAACTTCTGACAACAATTGATCCCTTGAATAGTCACCCTTACGCATAATATTGTAAACCTTACTGTCCAAACGCATCCTATCTTCGGTGGTGATTTCCTTTGCTGTTACAATGATAATTGGGATGTCATTATGGCGTTCATCTCTTCTAAAGTGCTCCATAAAATCAAAACCATCCATGACGGGCATCATTAGATCTAGAAGAATGACATCCACATCGTTTTTATTTAATTTCTCAAGCCCTATCTTACCATTTTCAGCAACTAACGTAGTGAATCCACCCTGCTTTAAAAGGCGGTCCATCATATCTCGAATGTCTTTTTCATCCTCAACTATCAAGACTGTACTCTCTGTAAATGGACTATCCTCCAAATTCATAGTGACACGCTTTAAAAGGTCATCTTTATTCACAGGTTTCTGAATATAATCTGTTGCGCCAAGAACATAACCTCTTTTTGCTTCATCAACCATTGTACAAATTATGACAGGTATATTTTTTAGCTTATCTTCTGCCTTCAGTAATTCTAGAACTGCCCAACCATTTAACTCTGGCATCATTATATCTAAAATGATCAAATCAGGCTCAAATTCTCGAGCCATCTGAAGACCCTCATTACCGTTTTCAGCTTCAAGAATTTCCACGTTTTTAGAGGATAGATAGCGCTTGGTTATTTCACGCGCAACAGACTCATCATCAATGATAAGAACCCGAGGTGATGTTTCATTCCCGTCATGTTTTTGAGCAACAATTGCATCGGTTGTATCTTGCACAGTCTCTTCTAATGAAGCCGACTGATCTCCTACTGATGGGAGGATAGAACTCGATAGCGGCTCAACAGTCGTTTTCCCCTGGCTCGCGAGAATGTCATCCTGGGCAAGCGGCAGTTTAAAGGTAAAGGTAGACCCTTCCCCCAAAGTACTGCGCACGGAAAGATCACCGCCCAGTAGCTCTGAAAATTCCTTTGATATTGCAAGCCCAAGACCGGACCCGCCATAATTCCGAGTTGTACTTGCATCAGCTTGGGTAAAGGCTTCAAAAATATTTGCCACCTGATTTTCTGACATCCCAATACCAGTATCCTCAACACGGAAAACAACCTGCTCTTTACCGTGATCAGACGCACCGTCCACTATCAGACGAACATTACCGTCTGCGGTAAACTTGGCTGCATTACTTAATAAATTAAATAGAATTTGCCTAACTCGTTGCTCGTCTGTATGCATCAAGGTTAATTTTGAGGAAACATCAAACGAGAAATAATTGTTATTCTTTTTAAAGAGAGGCTCCGTCGTAGAAGAAACACTTCTCACCATTTCTTCAATACCGACCTCTTCAATAATGAGATTCATTTTATCCGCTTCAATCCGTGATAAATCGAGAATATCATTTATGAGGCCAAGAAGATGACGGCCGGCGCTGAGGACTTTACCTAAATCATCGACTTGATCGTCATTATCCTCATCTTCAGCATCCTCTTTCAGCATTTCAGAATAGCCAATAATCGCATTCAAAGGCGTTCTAAGCTCATGACTCATATTGGCTAAAAATTGAGATTTCGCTTTATTCGCAGACTGAGCGGCTGTCATAGCTTTTTCTAACTCTCTGTTGAGAGTTGCGAGTTCAGACTGTTTCTCTTCAAGGTTATTATACGCTGTTACAAGATCTTTTGTTTTACGCTCAACCTTCTTTTCAACCAACGCTTTAGTCTTTTGTAAGTTGTTCACAGACCAAAACAATAAAGCTGTCACCAGCAGGCCAAAAAACAAGACCAAAGTGGGACTCAGAAGACTTGGACTATAAAGATCACCTGTGGGGGTAAAAACCATATTAATATTTGAATATGGAAAATTAATTTTTCCCTTCAAGTAAAGCCCTGTCAGTCCATCATACTCAAAATCGGATTTAGAATATTTTTGACCATATTCATAATTCACTGCAGTGGCAAAGGGATCTGCCCCCTGCAACTCAATCTCTGCATCACTTGGGTCTATAAATTCCGTTTGGAGCAGAGAAACCTGAATGTTATTAAACTCCAAATCATCCATCACTGACTTTAAAAACTTCCGGATATCAATCAAAGCCGTCGCGATATGCTTTCTTTTCTGAACACCATTTTCTTCTTTAATGACCGACTTTGAGACAACCCAATAACCGGAATGAGTGGCCCCCCAGGCTCGCTGAAATTGAATGGGGGAAATGTAAACCTCATCATCGCGTGTATGGTTTGTGTAGTAATCAGCAACAATACTATAGCTGCCATAATCAAATCCACTCTTGATATAAGGATCTTTATCGTTCCATTTATAAGCCACCAGATAATGGCGCCGTTTAGGAAGATCGTATATTTTCCGCCAATCTTTCGTATATTCATAGGGAACTGTCGAAGCATGGCGCTCAGGATTTTCTCTCTGTAATGTTGCTGTCCATGCCGCCAGTTCACTTGTTTCAACCTGATCCATTGTATACACAGAAATCATGGATTGAATTCCTGAAAAGGCCACATTCAAGAACTTATCAAATTCATCTTGGGACACATAATTTGAAGCTGAAAGAAAGGCTTCCAATTCTTTGATAAGATTCACATGATGTCTAAGTTTATTCCCAAGTACAGTGCTGGCAATCTGGCTTCTGTTTAGAAATGCGTCAGTCTTCTCTGCTTTTTCGTAAGTGTATATCAAATAAGAAGAGATCAGTGTTAACACGACACCGATCACAATTGTTAAGCGCGCAAAATTTAAATTCACCATAGCCGTACACCCCATACATAGCCGTATCATTCCACTGTTTGGCTCAATCACTAAAACCAAAAAAATACCCTCTGTTTTTAGAGGGTATTCCTTAATTTTTCTTAAATATATAGTGTAAATATACGATTACATATGAATCGGACGACCATGAACAGCAAGCGCCGCTTCTTTCATCGCCTCAGTTTCAGTGGGATGCGCATGACAGGTGAGTGCAATATCTTCTGCACTCGCACCAAACTCCATAGCAGTAGCAGCTTGAGCAATCATATTGCCTGCGTCAGCCCCAATAATATGAACACCCAATATCCGGTCTGTTTCTTTATCTGCTAAAATCTTAACAAACCCATCTGTATCCTGGTTTGCTTTGGCACGACTATTTGCAGTGAATGGGAATTTTCCAGCTGTATATTTAACACCTGCCTCCTTCAGTTCATCCTCAGACTTACCGACCGAGGCAACTTCAGGGTGTGTATAAACAACGCCAGGAATAACATCATGGTTCACATAACCCGTTTCGCCCGCAATATTTTCAGCAGCACAGACACCTTCATCTTCGGCCTTATGGGCAAGCATAGGGCCTTCTACGACATCACCGATCGCCCAAATGCTTGGCACATTAGTTGAGAAATCATGATTGATCTTAATCCGGCCCCGGTCATCCATCTCAACACCCACGGTCTCTAGTCCTAGGCTATCTGTATAAGGTCGCCGTCCTACAGACATGAGAACAATGTCACAATCAATTGTTTTGGAATCCCCACCTTTAACAGGCTCAAATGTAACAGTTGCGCCAGATTTCGTCTTTTCGACACCAGTTACTTTTGAGGAAAGGTGCAACTTAAAGCCTTGCTTCTTCATCATACGTCCAAAGTTTTTGCGCACTTCTGTATCCATACCAAAGAGCAACTGGTCTTGGAATTCAACAACTTCCACTTCGGCGCCAAGACGTTGCCATACAGAGCCAAGCTCCATACCAATAACGCCGCCCCCAATAACAACCATCTTTTTAGGCACGTCTTTAAGTTCTAAGCCACCAGTAGAAGAAACAATCGTCGTTTCATCAATTTCAATACCAGGCAAACTAGCGACATCAGACCCTGTCGCAACGATAAAGTTTTTAGCTTTTACTTTTTCAGTGCCTCCGGCATTCAATGTGACATCCAGAGTATCTTTTGCCGAAAACGTTCCCGTACCTTTGATCCACGTTATTTTGTTTTTCTTAAAAAGAAATTCAATCCCGCCTGTTAACCCATTCACGATGTCATCCTTTGATTTCATCATAGAAGGTAAATCTAAATCAACGCCCTTCACGGTGAACCCAAATTTCTCTGTCCCGTGTTTAGCTTCATGATAATGGTGCGAGGAATTTAGCAAGGCCTTTGAAGGCATACATCCCACATTCAGACAGGTCCCACCGAGTGTTTCTCTCTTTTCAACACAGGCTGTTTTTAAGCCGAGTTGCGCAGCGCGTATAGCCGCGACATACCCACCAGGACCAGCACCAATTACGACAACATCATATTCAGACATAATAAATCCTTTTCTTACATGTCTAGTAGGAGACGCGTTGGGTCTTCTAAAGCTTCTTTCACGCGAACCAAGAAAGTCACAGCTTCACGACCATCAATGATCCGATGATCATAAGATAAAGCCAGATACATCATTGGTCGAATTTCAACCTTACCCCCTATGGCCATAGGACGCTCTTGAATTTTATGCATACCCAGAATTGCTGATTGCGGTGCATTCAAAATTGGAGATGACATCAAAGAGCCAAAAATCCCCCCGTTCGAGATGGTAAATGTTCCGCCCTGCATCTCATCAATAGTAAGCTTGCCGTCGCGGGCTTTCTTACCAAAACCAGCAATTGTCAGTTCAGTATCTGCAAAAGACATATCCTGTGCATCTTTTAAAACCGGCACAACCAGGCCTGCAGGGGAAGAAACAGCCACCCCAATATTTGCGTAATTGTGATAAACAATTTCATCGCCTTCAATAAAAGCATTGACTGCAGGAATTTCTTTCAATCCTAAGCAGCAAGCTTTCGTAAAGAAAGACATAAAGCCAAGTTTGATATTATGCTTCTTTGCAAAAAGATCTTTATATTTCGCACGAGCTTCCATGACAGCCGTCATATCAACTTCATTGTAAGTGGTGAGCATCGCGGCTGTATTTTGAGCATCCTTCAGGCGTGAGGCGATCACTTTACGAAGGCGTGTCATTTTCACACGCTCTTCGCGCGGCCCACTTTCAACAGCGGCGGCTGCAGATTGTGCCGCTGGCGCGTTAGAGAAAGATCGTGCCGATCCATTTTCAATTGCCTTAAGAACATCGCCTTTTGTCAGCCGGTTATCTTTACCTGTTCCTTGAACAGAAGAAGGGTCAATATTATAATCTTCAACAATGCGGCGAACAGCCGGCGACATAGGCATCAAGTCCCCTGCAGCACCAGTCGGCGCTTGGACAGATGCAGGCGGTGCGGATGCAGCGGGGGCTGCAGCTGCTGGGGCTGCTTCTGCTTTTGGTGCGGGCGCTGCGCCTTTACCTTCAGTATCAACTTTAGCGATCAGTGCACCGATTTCAACAGTGTCGCCTTCTTCTGCCAACAGTTCTAGAATGACACCTGCAACAGGGCTTGGAACTTCCATCGCCACTTTGTCAGTTTCAATTTCTACGATGGGTTCATCTGCTGCAACGGCATCGCCGACAGCTTTAAGCCATGAGCCAATGCTGCCTTCTGTAATTGATTCACCGAGTTGCGGAATACGAATATCTTCGATTGCCATGGGTCTAGTCTCCTACCCTCTAATTAACCTTTTAATGCTTCATCAATCAACGCTGCTTGCTGTCTTGCATGAACAGACGCTTGCCCTGTGGCAGTTGCAGCGCTTGCTGCACGGCCCGCATAGGACGCTCGATTTGGCTTAATTTCTAATGATGTCAGTACGTCTTCGATAAATGGATCAACAAAGGACCAAGCTCCCATATTTTTAGGTTCTTCTTGGCACCACATGATTGATTCAACATTCTTAAAGCGCGCCAGTTCCTTCGTTAGCACGTCGGCTGGGAAAGGATAAAGCTGTTCAACACGCATCAGATAAGTGTCCGACTGTTCGCGTTTATCTCGCTCTTCAAGTAAATCAAAGTAAACTTTACCTGTACATAACACCACACGCTTGATCTTATCATCTGCAGCAAGTTTAAGCTCAGAAGCCGATCCATGTTCTGCATCATCCCAAAGAACACGGTGGAATTGCGATCCTGGACCAAAATCCGCTAATGTCGACGTACAAAGCTTATGCCTCAACAATGACTTTGGTGTCATCATGATCAACGGTTTACGGAATTCCCTATGCATCTGGCGACGCAAAATGTGGAAATAGTTTGCCGGCGTTGTACAGTTTGCAACTTGCCAATTGTCTTCAGCTGACATTTGTAAGAACCGCTCAAAGCGTGCTGAACTATGCTCTGGGCCTTGACCTTCATAACCATGAGGAAGAAGCATTACAAGGCCTGACATACGCAACCACTTTGCTTCACCAGAAGAGATGAATTGGTCAATCATAATCTGGGCACCATTGGCAAAGTCGCCAAATTGTGCTTCCCAAAGGGTTAGAGTTTTCGGTTCTGCAAGTGTATAGCCATATTCGAAGCCAAGAACACCAAATTCAGAAAGCGGGCTATCCAATACCTCAAAATGTGCATCTTCATTCACATGCTTGAGGGGACGATATTTATGCTCAGTCTTCTGATCTACAAAAACAGCATGGCGCTGCGAGAATGTACCGCGGCCACAATCCTGGCCCGAAAGGCGCACGCCGTAGCCTTCTTTAAGCAATGTACCAAAAGCCAAGGCTTCAGCAGTTGACCAATCAAACCGATCGCCAAATTCAAACATATGCTCTTTGTTTTTCAAAATTCTAGTCAAGGTTCTATGGGGATGGAAATTCTCTGGCAAGGTCGTAAGAACCTCCCCGACTTCACGAAGAGTTTCATCATCAACGCCAGAATCTGCTCGTCGCATCTCAGGATCTGTTTTTGCTGTTGCAAGACCCTCCCACTGACCTTGGAACCAATCGGCCTCATTCACCTTATAGCTTTTTCCAGCCTCAAATTCTGCTTCCAAATGGCTAGTGAATTCATTCACCATCTGCTGATATTGTTCCGCTGTAATTACACCCTGCTTGATCAATCGATCTGAGAAGATCGTACCAACAGATGGGTGTTTTTTGATAGAGGCATACATAAGAGGTTGAGTGAATGAGGGTTCATCACTTTCATTATGGCCAAAGCGTCTGTAACAGAACATATCAATGACAACATCGCGTTTAAAAGTCTGCCTAAACTCTGTGGCAAGCTTTGTTGCGAATGTTACAGCTTCAGGATCGTCACCGTTCACATGAAAGATAGGAGCTTGAACCATCTTGGCAACATCCGAAGGATAAGGGCTCGACCGACTAAATTGAGGGCTGGTTGTAAACCCAATTTGATTGTTCACGATGAAGTGGATACACCCCCCAGCGTTATAGCCATCCAGTCCTGACATGGCGAGAGACTCAGGCACAATACCCTGTCCCGCAAAAGCAGCGTCGCCGTGTAGCAAGACGGGGCAAACTTTACGCCGTGTTGCATCATTCTTTTGATCTTGCTTGGCGCGCACCTTACCTAGAACCACTGGATTTACCGCCTCAAGATGCGATGGATTAGCTGTCAAAGATAGGTGAATATTATTGCCGTCAAAATCACGGTCCGCAGAGGTCCCAAGATGGTATTTCACATCACCTGAACCTTGCACATCATCAGGTTTACTTGCCCCGCCCGCAAATTCATTAAACATTGCTCGGTAGGGTTTTGCCATAACATTGGCCAGTACATTTAATCGTCCACGGTGGGGCATGCCGAGGACAATCTCACTCATCTCATGCTGTCCACCTGTCTTCATAATAGCTTCTAAGGCAGGAACTAAACTTTCACCGCCGTCGAGACCAAAACGTTTCGTCCCTGTGTATTTTTTACCCAGGAACTTCTCAAACTGCTCAGCCTCAATAATCTTAGACAAGATTGCGACTTTCCCGCGGTCTGTGAATTGAATTTCTTTGTCACGCCCTTCAATATTGCGCTGAATCCAGGACTTTTCCTCCGGATCATTGATATGCATAAATTCCACACCAAGATTACCGCAATAGGTACGCTTTAGGATTGCAACAATTTCACGGACAGTTGATGTCTCTAATCCGAGAACGTTATCCATAAAAATTGGACGATCCATATCTGCATCACTGAATCCGTAAGTTTGGGGATCAAGTTCTGGATGAGCGGCACGCTCTTCTAATCCCAGCGGGTCCAAGTTGGCCATGAGATGGCCTCGAACTCGATATGTTCTAACCATCATAAGAGCCCGAATACTATCAAGGGTCGCAGCTCTGACTTCTTCAGCTGAAACACCGCCGCCCGTGGCAGGCTTCTTGCCGCCTTCGATGAACATATCTGTCGCATCAAGGCCTGTTGTCAGATCATCATCAGGTCTAAGTGGCCAGTCTTTCCGCGCCCAACTCGGCTGCATATCATCGGCACGTTCAATGCCGCTCTCTAATGCTTCAAAATAAGATCGCCATCCAGCATCTACTGAATCAGGATTGACGATATATCGGTCATATAAACCTTCTACAAAAGCCGGGCTAACGCCCTCTAACCTTGCAATATTATCCAGGTCTGCACCCATTCAAGTCCCCTCGTGTGTTGCACGAGATCCCTATTTATAGTTGAAAAAATTCTGGCCTCGACAGTGCCGAGACCAGTTATTCATTTTAGCCGTTGATGGCTTTTAGAAGTGTTTCACCCAGCGATGCGGGGCTATCTGAAACAATGATGCCCGCAGATTTCATTGCTTCGATCTTGTCTTCAGCACCACCTTGACCCCCAGAAACAATCGCTCCGGCATGCCCCATAGTGCGGCCTGGAGGCGCTGTACGGCCTGCAATAAAACCAGCTACTGGCTTCTTCACTTTTGATGACTTCAAGAATTCTGCCGCTTCTTCTTCTGCAGATCCACCAATTTCACCAATCATGATAATACTGTCTGTCTCATCGTCACCGAGGAACATATCCAAACAATCAATAAAGTTTGTTCCATTCACTGGATCGCCGCCGATACCAATACAAGTTGACTGACCAAGGCCAATAGCCGTTGTTTGTGCAACAGCTTCATAGGTCAATGTACCTGAGCGAGACACGATACCCACTTTACCAGGCTTGTGAATATGGCCGGGCATAATGCCGATTTTACACTCACCCGGTGTAATAACGCCTGGACAGTTCGGCCCAACAAGACGCGTCCCTGAATTTTTAAGAGCGCGCTTAACTCGAACCATATCCAAAACAGGAATACCTTCTGTGATACAAACAACCAATTCTAGCTCTGCATCAATGGCTTCTAGAATAGCATCAGCAGCGAAGGGCGGAGGCACATAAATCACAGATGCATTGGCGTCTGTTGCTTCACGAGCATCAGCGACTGTATCAAAAACTGGTAGATCCAAATGTTTTGAACCACCTTTGCCTGGAGTTACACCCCCAACCATTTTCGTACCATAAGCAATTGCTTGCTCTGAGTGGAAAGTCCCCTGTGCGCCTGTAAAGCCCTGACAGATTACTTTTGTATCTTTACCTACAAGTACAGACATTACGCGGCCTCCTTCACAGCCTTAACGACCTTTTCAGCCGCATCATTGAGATCATCAGCAGAAATGATTGGAAGACCACTTTCAGCCATAATCTTTTTCCCAAGCTCTACATTTGTTCCCTCAAGACGAACAACGAGTGGGACTGAAATCGCTACTTCGCGAGCTGCTGCAACCACACCTTCAGCGATCACATCACAGCGCATAATCCCCCCGAAGATATTAACCAAGATACCTTCGACATTATCATCAGACAGAATAATTTTAAAAGCTTCTGTCACACGTTCTTTAGTTGCGCCGCCTCCCACATCAAGGAAGTTTGCAGGTGAGCCGCCTTTAAGCTTGATGATATCCATCGTAGCCATCGCAAGACCAGCACCATTCACCATACATCCAATCGCACCGTCTAGGCTGATGTAGTTTAGATCATATTTAGACGCTTCAATCTCTTTTGGATCTTCTTCACTCTCATCGCGCAGTTCGCGAACATCTGGATGTCTGAACAGAGCATTGCCGTCAAATGACATTTTCGCATCAAGAACAACCATGTGATCGTCTTGTGTTAGAACCAGAGGATTAATCTCAAGCATCGCTGCATCTTTCTCCATGAAAGTAGCATAGAGAGAGGCAACCAGCTTCTGACATTCCTTTGCTGCTTGACCCGAGAGCCCTAGACCAAAAGCAACTTTACGGCAGTGGTAGGGCTGCAAGCCTGCTGCTGGATCAATTGTATAAGTATCGATCTTTTCGGGTGTTGCTTCAGCAACTTCCTCGATATCCATTCCGCCTTCTGTAGAGGCTACGATCGCAACATTGCTAGTAGCCCGATCAACAAGGAAAGAAATATAAAACTCAGATTTAATGGCACAGCCATCTTCTACGAAGATCCGTTTTACTTCTTTTCCCTCAGGTCCGGTCTGGTGAGTCACAAGTGTTTTGCCGATCAACTCTTTTGCAGCAGCTTCAACGTCTTCAAGAGACTTTACGACTTTTACACCGCCCGCTTTACCGCGGCCGCCGGCATGGATCTGAGCTTTCACAACCCAAACAGGTCCGCCCAATTCTTTAGCCACATCAACAGCTTCAGATGGTGTGTAAGCAACGCCGCTTTTCAGCACTGGCGCTCCATATTCTTTCAACAGGCCCTTCGCCTGATACTCATGAATGTTCATGCTATTCCCTCCTAAGTGGATTTAGACAAGAAAAAAGCCTGGCTTATGCCAGACTTCCATCAATTCCTTTACACGCTGTTACAAGACCTTCTACGGCAGAGACTGAATGGTCGAAACCTGTTTTCTCTTCACCCTGCAAGTCAACCTCAACGATGCGTTCGATACCATTCTCACCAATGATTGTTGGCACACCAACATACATTTCACTCACACCGTATTCGCCAGTCAGATAAGCTGCACACGGCAACAAACGCTTCTGATCTTTCAAGTAAGATTCAGCCATCGCTATGGCTGATGTTGCTGGGGCATAATAAGCTGACCCTGTTTTCAACAGCCCGACAATCTCAGCTCCCCCGTCGCGGGTACGCTGAACGATGCTGTCGATCTTTTCATTTGTAGACCAACCCATCTTCACCAAATCAGGCACAGGAATTCCAGCAACTGTTGAATAGCGTGTGAGCGGAACCATTGTATCACCGTGTCCTCCAAGGACGAAAGCATTCACATCTTTTACAGACACATTAAATTCTTGCGCAAGGAAATGCTGGAAGCGCGCACTATCAAGGACACCTGCCATGCCACATACTTTATTGGTAGGCAGGCCTGAGAATTTCTGAAGAGCCCAAACCATCGCATCAAGCGGATTTGTTATGCAGATAACAAACGAATTCGGCGCATATTTCGCGATCCCTTCCCCAACTGACTTCATTACTTTTAAGTTAATACCGAGTAGATCATCACGGCTCATGCCGGGTTTGCGTGGCACGCCAGCTGTCACGATGACAACATCAGCGCCTTCAATATCTTTATAGTCGTTAGCGCCTTTTAGATCAGCGTCATAGCCATCTACAGGGGCCGATTGCGAAAGATCTAGGGCTTTACCAGCCGGCATGTCTTCTACAATATCAAAAATTACTACGTCGCCTAATTCTTTCATTGCTGCTAAATGAGCAAGCGTGCCGCCAATTTGACCTGCACCGATAAGAGCGATTTTTTTACGTGCCATGGGAAGTGCTCCGTGGTTATATTTATATATAAAGTCCAATTTCAGTTGTATATACAACCTTTAAAAATCTTCTTGGGACCAAAAAGACTTAGCGAACCCTTAACGTGTTTTAAAGACCTAGGCAAGTGAATTATCCGTTAAATCCTTCAGTTTTCCACAGAAGTTTCAATTAGAAATATTTAAAAAAGAGTTAAGAATAACCTAAAACGTGTAATATTTGTTCAATATTTATGAAAATAGTATGTTTTTGGCAAACGCAATGCCGGCTTGCTTTTCTCTTCTAAGGGCTTTAGATAGACGTATACCATCAAAAGGGGGTTTACTGATGTTTTCACGTGCTGATATTCAAATCAATCCTGAACTAAATTTATCAGACTATGCCGCCCTCTTGAAAGAAAATGGGCGCGTCCAAATTCCAAACTTCTTTACGGACGAAACAGCTGAAACCCTTCATAATTTGATCAAGACAAATCAAACATGGAATTTGGCGTATAATGAATATGATCAATTCTTCGAGAGTACGAAACAAGACTTTGAAGACACCCCTGCAGAATTTAAAACCAATTTCATGAAGGCGATATATGAAAGAGCCTCTTCGACTTTTCAATATGTCTTTATGCAATATTATATTACCCAAGCTGTTAAGAATAGAGAGGAAATGGGGCACCCTCTTCATGAGCTTCATCATTGGGCAAATGAGGACGATTTCCTCTCCCTACTTAAAAGCCTTGTCGGTGATAGCGCCATAAGATGGTGCGATGTTTTTATTAGCCGCTATGAGCCAGGCCATTTCCTTTCAAAACATGATGACACACACCCTAAACACGACCGTTCAGTGGCCTACACCATCGGCATGACAAAAGAGTGGAACCCAAACTGGGGTGGACATCTGGTCTTCTTGGACAAAAAGGGAGGCATCAAAGAGGGCTTCATTCCAGAATTCAATACTTTAAACCTTTTTCACAACCCCCAAGATCATGCGGTCCAGCTTGTGGCCCCCAATGCCGGCAAACCACGTGACAGCTTTTTAGGCTGGGCGAACCGTTAATGTATTTTTCTTTTAGAGCATAAGCCTCTGATTTGGCGAGAAATACAATTTTTTAGTGTTCATCTTTTCAAATCCAACGCACAATAGTTATTTGACCCCCTGCTTTTTTTGTTCCATTGTATGAAGAACTACTGGGGAGTGGATTATGTCAGAACACACAGATTTAAATGTGGCCGCAGCTCAAGCCAATAAAAAGGGGCGGAACTATGTTTTGTTCATTTTATTTTTGGCCTATACTTTCAATTTCATCGACCGCCAAATCCTTGTCATTCTTCAAGAAGGCATTAAAGCAGATCTTGGCCTTAGCGACACGCAGCTTGGTATTTTAACGGGCTTTTCTTTCGCAATCTTTTACGTGACCGCAGGCATTCCCATCGCCAGCTGGGCCGATAAAGCAAACCGTACAAAAATCATTTCTGGCGCTGTCGCTATTTGGTCCCTCATGACCGCAGCTTCGGGGCTGGTGACCAATTACACCCAGCTTGTCCTCGCCCGTATCGGCGTTGGCATTGGAGAAGCAGGCTGCAGCCCTCCTGCGCACTCAATGATTTCAGATATGTATGAAAGAAAAGAACGTGCAACTGCGCTATCTATCTATTCGACAGGTATTTATCTCGGTATTTTTGTCGGTTTTCTCATCGGCGGCTATGTTCAAGAATATTACGGCTGGAGAATGACTTTTCTCATAGTTGGCATCCCAGGCGTTCTTCTTGCCCTGGTCATGTATCTGACTGTTCGCGAGCCTCTCAGAAGACGCCATGCCGGTGAAGAGGTTGAGAGCGAAAAGCCTTCCATGATTGCAACTATGAAATTGATCTGGGCAAAAAAGTCATTCCGCTACCTCTCACTCGGCTGCGCTATGGCAGGCTTTGTCGCCTATGGCACAGGGAATTTCACTCCCTCATATCTAGCACGCAGTCACGGCATGAGCCCCAGCGAAATTGGCCTTTCCCTTGCTTTAATCACAGGAATAGGCGGAATGTCAGGCACATTCCTTGGTGGCTACCTCACAGACAAATTCGGCGTTAAGGACAAGCGGTGGTATCTTTGGATCCCAGCATTGGGGGGGCTCATTTGCCTGCCTCTTTACATCATGGCTTATATGGCGAACGATGCCTCCTTAGTAATTTGGACGTTGCCTTTTGCAATTCTCGTCTCCACCACATACTTAGGGCCTTCTATCGCCTGCAGTCATATGATCGTCAGCCCTTCACAACGCGCGATGGCGTCCGCATTACTTTTCTTTATTTTGAATTTGATTGGCCTTGGGCTTGGGCCGCTCTTCATTGGTATTGTGAGCGATCTACTGACCGAACGCTATGAGGAGGAAGCCCTTCGGTATGCGCTGTTGATTGGCCTCTCCTTTATTCTTGTAAAGATTTGGATGTTCTTAAAAGGCGCCAAACATCTCGCCAACGACATTAAAGAAGCTCAATCATAAGCGATTAGCCTTCAATTAGACACAAAAAACCCGACCGCTAGCGCTGGTCGGGTTTTTTAATTACAAGACTTTGTCCCATAAGGCAAAAAGATCAAAGGATCTTAGTAATCGCCTTTTGGCTCCAGAATTTGCTTGCCACGGTACATACCTGTTTTCAGGTCGATGTGGTGACGCAATTTAAATTCACCTGTATGTGAATCTTCCTGGTAGTTTACAGTCTTAAGCGCGTCATGTGAACGGCGCATACCGCGACGTGACGGAGAGATCTTACTCTTAGGAACTGCCATTTTACTAACCTTCTTAGTTAACAAGGCTACCAAAGCAGCCTAATAATATGTCGAGTCTTGCGAAATCGCCAAACTCTTGATTCGAGGCGCGGACAATAAGCCCAAAGCCAAAATAAATCAAGCCAAAAGAAACAGAGCTTCAATCGACTAATCTTCTGGACGCTATTTATAGTAGAATGCTGGAAAGCGCAAGCTAGAATTGCAAGATATTTAAAATAAAATTAATCATTTATTTTCAGTAAGTTAACTATATACGACCTGCTCAGATGCCAAGCCTCATATAGACATTTTGCAGGAAAGATCTATAGAATCTACATTCTAATTAGAATCGTCCTTATCAGCCAAAAAGGAAAAGCAATGATCATCCTCTGCTATGTAGAAGGCTATGACGCCCAAATTGATGAGCTCTATAAAGGTTTTTTTGAAAAATACATCCCAGGTGTAGATTTTCGCGCTTGGCCGAACTGGGGCGATCCTGCATCTTTTGATGAAGCGACTGATGTCTATGCTTATGTCTGGGCACCGCCACAAGGGTTGCTGGCAAAATATTCCATGATCAACGCTATCTTTTCAATAGGAGCGGGCATTGACCACCTAACAGCAGACCCCCTCCTTCCAAAGAACGTGCCCATCATTCGTATGGGTGATGAGAGTTTAAAGGATGGCATGGGGGAATATGCCACCATGGCAGCTTTATGGTTTTTAAGAGATATGAAAAATGTCTCTGCATGGCAAAAAAGAGGGGAATGGCAGCACCATTTCCCTAAAGCACCTAGTCAATTCACTATTGGTTTAATGGGGTATGGGCTACTTGGTAAGGCAGTTGCTAAACGATTAAAGCCTTTCGGCTTCAAGCTTGCCACTTGGTCAACTTCAGAGAAAGATCCCGAAGAAGGCATTACACATTATAGGGGCAGCACCTGCCTTAAAGACTTCATGGCGAACGTCGATATGATTTACGCGCTCTTACCCCAAACCACAGAGACCACCGACCTTATTAATAAGACCAGTCTCCGTTGGATGAAAAAAGGCAGCTATATCGTTAATGCAGGTCGCGGCAACTTAATTGACCTCCCTACTCTTGTAGACGCAGTGAAAAACGGCCACATCGCAGGAGCAATGCTTGATGTATTCAAGGAAGAACCACTGCCAAAAGGTGATCCAGCTTGGCTGACCGAGGGCATCATTATAACGCCGCATGTTGCAGCAATCACTCGACCGGACACCTCAACCAAATTCGTTGCAGAAACGATAATAAAGCTAACCAAAGGTGAAAAGATTGAAACAATGCTAGATATTCGTCGAGGCTACTAATAAGGATTCTTTATAGAACCGTCTAAAAGGATATAATCGATGACTGAACAAGTAGATATCGTCATAATTGGAGCAGGCATCATTGGCCTGTCCTGTGGATATCATCTCGCAAGAGCCAACCCTTCTAAATCAATTCTTCTCATAGACCAGCTCCCGCCGCATAGTTATACATCAGCACAATCGGGAGAGAATTATAGAAATTGGTGGCCCCATCCTATAATGAAGCAATTCATAGAGGACAGCATAACACACCTTGTTGATATCAAAGAGAAAACGGATAATGCCATAAACTTAACAGACCAGGGATATATGCTCGCCACGCGTTCACTGGATGTCTCTGAGGTCATCGCCTCTTTGAGAGAGTGCTTCGGGGAAGAAGAAACACGCATTCATTGCCACGACAGGAGTGACATCTATCTCGCTGATACTCAAGACCACTATGACGGTGTGGATATCATTACCAGCTCGACTTTAATTCAATCAGTCTATCCCTATTACCCAAAAGACATTACAACCCTTTTTCACATTCGAAAAGGCGGCATGCTTGATAGTCAACAATTGGGTCAATTTTTCCTTCGAGAATTCAAAGCTTTGGGCGGTAAAATTCTCCAATCTAAAGTGACTGGCATAGAGACAGACAAGAATTTCCGCCTATCCTTTGAGGGGGCGTCTCCCCTAAAGGCACTAAAACTTGTCAATGCAGCAGGCCCATACGTACAAGCTATTGCCGAAATGCTTGGGGAAAAACTTCCTGTATCTAATATCCTACAGCAAAAAATAGCCTTCAAAGACAAATTAAAAGCAATCGATCGCAGCATGCCTTTTACCATCGACCTGGATACTCAATTCATAGACTGGTCAGATGAAGATCGCTCGTTACTAGCAGAAGAAGAAAGTCTAAAATGGTTAACAGAGGAGATGCCTGGTGCTGTTCACTGTCGGCCTGAAGGAGGCCTGAATGGGGATTGGCTAAAACTTGGCTGGGCTTACAACACAGAGGTATCAGACGCCACTCTCACTCCTTCCTTTGAGGATAGTTTTCCAGAAATTGTCTTAAGGGGCGCCGCTAGATTACACCCCAGTCTCAAACAATATTACGATAAGCTACCAAGCGAACGGTCTCATTACGGCGGCTATTATACTATGACCCCAGAAAACTGGCCTTTGATCGGGCCAATGAAAACGCAGAATGCTTATGTTATTGGTGCCATGTCCGGTTTTGGAACAATGGC
>NZ_CP123872.1:1500000-1650000 GCF_031598375.1 Temperatibacter marinus | reverse complement strand
TCCATTTTTTGGAAATTTAGAATATTATTTTCTATAAATCCACAATATACCGTCAATTAATTCCCTTATCGCTGTGCAATTATGTTGTACTTTTGCAACAGAGATTCGCAATAGAATTTTAACACCTTGCCAACCTTAGTAATATATATACATAACTTTAGTGTATGCACGTTTAACTGCATAGTACTGGGTATTGTTTAATGCCTACCTATGAACCTTAACATTCTGGGAGGAAAAATATGTCAAGGTTTGACGAACTCAAAAAATATTTACGCCTGGGTACAGCTGCAATGTCTATTGCTGCCGTAACATCCGCTGCTTTTGCTGGGGGTGCTTATGCTCAGGACGATGACGATGATGATGAAGATGATGACGGAATTGAAGAGGTTGTTGTAACCGGTTCGAAACTTCGTAGAAATCCATTTTCAACAACAACACCAATTCAAGTGATCAGCGGTGAAACTTCTCGTGAGCTTGGTCTCTTTAATACAGGTGACATTCTACAACAGTCTCCACAAACAACGGGCTCACAGATTGATAACTCATTCACTGGCTTCGTTCTTGATGGCGGTCCTGGTTCTGTAGAAATTGGTTTCCGTGGTCTTGGTTCTGCTCGGACGCTGATCATGATGAATGGTCGTCGTTTGGCTCCCGCCGGTATCGGTGGTGCTCCAGCTGCACCTGACTTTTCACTTATTCCTGGTGTTATGGTAGACCGTATTGAGCAGATCACTGAAGGTGCTTCTACAATTTACGGTTCTGACGCTGTTGCTGGTGTTGCAAACATTATTCTTAAAAAGAATGTTGAAGGTTTTGACATCCAAGGTAGTTACCGCACACCTGAATCAGGTGGTGGTGAAGAGATGACTGTCTCTGCTATGTGGGGTAAAACTTTCGATAACGGTTATATCACAGTTGGTGGTGAATACTATGAGCGTAAAGTCATGACTCGCGCTGATAGTGAATTTGCTAGTGATTGTACACTCCGCCTTTATGAAGATGAAAATGGCAACCGCCTTCCCGCTGCTTACGGTGGTCTTGGTGGTCCGCGCCCATCTGAAGGCACAGACCGCTATGGCTGTGATATCTTCCCACTGACTAACCGTATGTCGATCCTAGGTCTCGGTAGTATTTACTACAAACCTGGCGCCTCAAACGTTGGCATTCCAAACTGGTTAGAAACAACACAGAGTGGCGGATTCTTCGGTGTCCCTGGTGCTGTTCCATACGACAGTAACGGTGACGGCGTTGTAGATCTTGCTACTGGCGACCGCGTCTACTTTGACGGTGACGGGGACGGCGTAATGGATATTGATCTACAAGATCCACTTTATGCTATGGAAGCGACAGATTATTACGCTAGCGGTGATTTTGTATCGCCAACCAAACGCTTTAACATTATGGCGACTGGTGAGTATGTGATTGATGAAGATAGTAACACTAAAGTTTTCTTCGAATCATTCTATACAAAGCGTGAATCGTCTACATTCTCTCCTGGCGCTCAGCTCTTTGAAAATGTGCCGGCATCAAGCCCATACAACCCATGTAACCAATCTGTAAACCCAGACGGTGTGAACTGTTTGTCAATTTACGGTGTGAACTTTGGTGATTTGGATGTCCTACCTATCGTGAATATCCGCGGTGATCGTGACAATGTTCAAGCTGATATTTATCAGTTCCGCTTCCTTGCAGGCGTGACAGGTACATTGAACTACGGTGCAGGTTGGGACTATGAAGTCTATGGTAGCTACAGCTATTCAAAAGGTGACGAACTTCGCCGCGGTATGAATGATGCAAACTTCGTTCAATCCCTCGATGCTGTTCTCGATGACAACGGAAACGTTGTGTGTCGTGATCCTTCTAATGGTTGTGTGCCTCTAAACCTTTTCTCTGATCGTATCCTAGGGATCGGCGGCGGTGTTCTCACTGCTGAAGAGGAAGCTTTCCTGATTTCGGACCGGACAATCTCTACAGTGATCAAACAGACAATGTTTGGTGCCTCTGTAACAGGTGACCTTTTCCGTCTTCCATGGAATGACGCTGAAGTTCCGATCATTGTTGGTGTTGAATATCGTAAAGATACAATTGCCTCTGATCCGAATGATGTATCAGCTCAAGGTCTTCTTTGGGGTTACTTTAACGATGAAGGTGCTGATGGTTCACGAAGCTTTAAAGAGATTTTCGTAGAGACATCACTCCCTCTTGTATACGACAGCCCGATTGCTGAAGAACTTCGTCTTGACCTATCAGCGCGTTATACAGATGAAAGCTTCTATGAAGCAGCATCTATTTATGCGGTAAAAGGTATCTACAAGCCTGTAGATTGGATGACGTTCCGTGGTGCATACAGCACATCATACCGTGCACCGAACGTTCGTGAGCGTTTCTTAAACGGTCAGTCTGGTTTTGGTAACGTGTTTGATCCTTGTTTCGTTCCAGAAGCAGCAAGAGATTCTGATCCACTGGATCCAGCAGCGCCAGCAACATATAATGCTGACGGTGAATCTCGCGAGCAGTACACACTAGACAGCTGTCGTGCCAATGGTGTTGATCCAACATCCTTTGGTTTAGACAGCACTGGTACTGGTAACTTCTCTACAGAGATCAACTCTGGTGGTTCTCTTGATGTACGTGAAGAAGAATCAACATCGAAGAGTTATGGTTTCGTTATTGACCAGCCTTTCACAGACAAGTTTGACCTTAAACTTTCTGTAAACTGGTTTGAAATTGAAGTGACAGATGCGATTGCTGAGCCAACTGCGGCTTATCTTGTATCACAGTGTTACTCTAATCCGAACGAGCCAACTGGAAGCAGCCCATTCTGTGCACGTATTCCACGTGATGCTGATGGTACACTTGGTCTTGTTGATGCATCATTCATCAACATTGGTCGCGAAACTGCTAAAGGTATTGACTACAACATCTTCTTCGGTACTGACTTTGAAGTTGCTGGTAAGCCAATCGATCTTACTTTTGACCTAAGAGCGACTCAGATGAAAGAGCAAATCACTGACGTGTCTAACAACGGCGGCGATGATAACGTCGGCGAAGTGACAACACCTGAGTGGCGTTTCAATGCTGATCTAGCTCTCCGTTACAACGACTTCAGCCTAAGATGGAGCACACTCTTCATCGGTGGTGGTCAAGCGGACGATCCAGGAGACTTTGACAACCTAAACAATGGTTGTGCGGATCTCCCAGGCGTTTCTTGTCGTGCGATTTGGTACACAGAAGACTATGACATTCACAATGTGTCTCTTTCTTGGTCTAATGGTCAGTACTCAATCTCTGGCGGTGTTCGTAACATCTTTAACACAGCACCACCGCTTGTTGATCCAGCTGGCGTATTCAGCTTGAGCAACATTCCACTAGGTGTTGGTTATGACCTATACGGACGTTCATTCTTCGTTCGTGCTGGTGTTACCTTCTAAGAGTTGGTAAAATTTAATAAGGGGGCTGGGATTTCGATCCCAGCCTTTTTTAATGGAAGTGAAAAATAAATCTCGGGGGAAGAGAATTATGAAAAATATCTTAGTGTTACTGATTGCCGTGTCGCTCGCCGTTCCAGCGATGGCAAACAGAATCTCAGCCACAGAAAAGCTACCGCTTGAAGCCTTCTCAATGATGCCGGTCATCAGAGACGTTCAAGTTTCACCCAATGGGGCAAAAATCCTAATCATCCGTACTCTCACCAAAGATGGCTTTTATGTTATCGAAATTAGAGACGCAAAAAATCTTGCAAAAAAACCAATAACCCTAGGATCTGAAACCTTAAAGATCACGCAGGCCACTTGGGTGAATAATAAAAAAATCATGGTCAATTTCCGCAAACAAGAAAAGCGCGGGGGCCGGAAAGTATTTGTTAGTCAAACAGCCATTGTGAATGCTGATGGTACAGGCCGCTGGGAACAAATGCTAAAAACAGGCTCTCCGGGCCTCTTATCTATCCTGCCCAAAGATCCTGATCATATTCTCCTAAACTATGATATGGACGGCAATCGGTTCCCTGATGTGGTTAAGTTTAATGTCAACAACAAGCGTAAATCTGGCGTCTTTATGGGCAGTGATGCTACATCAAGTGGTATTATCCTAGATAACGACGGTGAAGTTCGCGGTGCTATTGAATATAACTTTGGAGCAGATACCCAGACCTTTAAAGTGCGTGTTAAAGGTAATACTGATTGGAAAAAATTGAAAGTCATCTCCCCTGACAGCCGTGAAACATTCCAACTAGCTGGGATTGATGGTGATAATCCTAATATTATGTATACCATTGAAAACAGAGGTCATAACACTGCCGGTATCTATGCTGTTAATCTGGAAACACTTGAATATTCAGAACGGATGTTTGGCACGAAGTCATACGATGCACGCGGTATTATCGCGTCAGGGAAATTAGAGACCTTAGGATCACTGCAAGGGTTCACATATTATGCAGGAGATTTTAAACGCTATTATATAGACGAAGGTGAGGCGGCATTCCGAAAGTCAATTGAAGCTCTTTTCCCCAAGAGAACTGTCACACTTGACCGGTCGCAAGACGATAATACAATCATCATCAGAACAACTGGCGCTAAAGATCCAGGCACTTTCTATATGCTAAAAGACAAGAAAGATCTTCAGTATATCGGCGGGACTTATCCTCTGCAGACAGAAGATAAGCTTGGACCTGTAAAATTCATTAGCTACAAAGCCCGTGATGGTCGCAAAGTCAGAGCCTACGTAACAATGCCTCTAGGAGATGGTCCTCACCCAACAATCGTAATGCCCCACGGTGGGCCGTGGGTCAGAGATGAAGGCCGCTATGATCCATGGGCTGCTCTACTTGCCAATGAAGGCTTCATGGTTGTCCGTCCTCAATACAGAGGGACACCAGGCTTTGGCCTTGATCACTGGCTTGCCGGCGATGCTCAGTGGGGCTTAACCATGCAGGACGATGTTGATGACGCAGCCCTAGAGATGGTCCGCCGCGGCTGGGCCGATAAAGATCGCCTCGCCATTTATGGCTGGTCATTTGGCGGCTATTCAGCCCTTGTTGCAGCAACGCGTGAGAACAACATCTATAAATGTTCTTTTGCTGGTGCCAGTGTTGCAGATCTGGATCAATGGCTCGCCGTAATTTACCGGCAACGGTTCCTTCGAATTTTCCAAAGACCAACTGTGAGGGGTGTTAACCCAGTTGATGTTGCAAAAAATGTGAATATTCCACTGATGGTCCTTCACGGAGAAGATGATCGTCAAGTGAATACCAAGCACAGCCGTGACTTTGTCGCTAAGTTGAAGAAGCATAATGTGCCTCACACATATCTTGAGGTTCCTGGCATGCGCCACGGTGGATTTGATTTTGAACAGAAAGAAATCCTCTATAAAGAGCTGATTAATTGGTTCAACAATGAGTGTTTCAAATAAGCATCCAACACATTAGTTAACAGTAAACGGCAGCAAAAGAACACTCTTGCTGCCGTTTTTCATTTCTAAATCCTTGGGGCTGTATACTCCCCGCGCCTCACGCCGCCATTTTTGAGATAAAGCGATCACCTCAAGAGGTCTGCCGTCTTAAGAATATACCAAATTTCACTCTTTATATATATACCCCTGTATAAGCACCTATACAGGGGACAGAAGAAGACGCTCTGGAAAGGCCTCAGGAAGACTCTCTGAAAATAAAATCAGATCAACGGTATTTTTTATAAACATAGATACCTCACACCGACTGAATCGATCCAAAATTCCGCCCAGATCAAGAAAACTCTAAACTATAGTATAATAGAAGTATCATTATTTGACCCATTGGTCAGTAATTTCAATAATTTACCGCAATTTTACAAGGTTATGACCGGATCAACGAGACTCGCACTCCTCTTCACTGAAATTCTAAGAATATCCATCAATCCTAAGGAAACCAAGGCATTGAAGTTGGATAACCTCTGCCAATAAGGTTATTTTTAATCCTAAAATCGGCATGATTTGTAATATATCAAAAGTTTTGTGGCACGGAAGTCACACATCCTAGCTTTGTGTATGAGTGGCTAAAGTTTCGACTGTTTTTTTGTGGCAGTTTATCAAAAACAGTTTAGACCTTAAGTGCGTGCTAATAGTTGGGTGTGTAACTATCAACTTTAGCAGCTCGATTGGGAAAGCTTTCTCAGGGGAGAAAGTTCAATAATAAAAGAGGAAATGCAGAATATGGATATCAAATCTATGCGCCGTGTAGCCCTAATGGGTAGCACAGCAGTTCTAGCTGCTTCATTGTCAAACGCTGCAATTGCACAAGACGATGAAGATGAAGAGTCAATTGAAGAAGTAATTGTTACTGGTTCATTGATTCGTAACCCGAACCTGACTCGTTCAGCTCCAGTTGCGATCGTCTCTTCAGATGAAATGGAACTTCAAGGTACACTTACAGCTGAGGAAATTCTTCGTGAAATTCCAGGCATGGTACCATCTATCGGTCAACAGGTTAACAACGGTAACGGTGGTTTCTCATATGTAAACCTTCGTGGTCTTGGTTCTAACCGTAACATCGTTTTGGTTGATGGTCGTCGTATGTCACCTTCTGAGCTAAACGGTCGTTTTGACTTGAACAACATTCCACTCGCTCTTGTAAGCCGCGTTGACGTTCTTACAGGTGGTGCGTCTACAACATACGGTGCTGATGCTCTTGGTGGTGTTGTAAACTTTATCACAAAGAAAAACTTCACAGGCTTTGAAGCAAATGCTTCTTACGGTGTTACCGAGCAAGGTGACGGCGATACAAAGCGTTTTGAAGTAACTGTTGGTGCTGACCTTGATGATGGTCGTGGTAATGCTGTATTGAGCATTGGCTACCAAACTTCAGAAGCAATCTACCAGGGACAACGCGATTTCTCTAGAAACGTGAACTTCTACTGGAATGGTGCTGTTGGTGGTTCTGGTCTTGGCCCATTCAACACACGTTTTGGTAACGTTAACCCAACTGGTGAAGACAATGCTAACCTTTCACTTGGTGCTGTTCAAGAAGATGGAACAACATTTGGTTCAGCGTTTACACCATTTAACTATGGTCCGTTTAACCTATTCCAAACACCATTTGAGCGTTACAACATTTATGCTGCTGCGAACTATGAGCTCAATGATCACGTTGAAGTTTATACTCAAGCAATGTTCTCTAAGAACAATGTAAACACAATCATTGCGCCTTCTGGTTCATTCGGTGATTCTGTAACTATCTCTCTAAACCACCCATTCCTATCTGATGCTCAGCGTAACGCGTTCTGTGCATTCGATACAGATCCAACAGTAGGTGTTTACACACCAACATTCACTCAAGCTGAGTGTGATGCTGCGGGTGCTGCTGTAGATAATACAGATCCTAACTACCGTGAAGTTGATACACAGCTTCGTCGTCGTAACGTTGAGGGTGGCCCACGTATCTCTGATTACCAGGCTTCTTACTTCAACTATTCACTTGGTTTCCGCGGTGACATCAGCGATACAATCAGCTGGGACATCATGGGTTCTTACGGCCAGTCTGACCAAATTCAGACACAAAAAGGCTACTGGATGAAGTCACGTTTCCGTAACGCACTTCTTGCTGGCCCTAATGGTTGTTACAATGACCTATCAAACGGTTGTGTACCTGCTGATTACTTCGGTTACACAGGTTCTATCACTGATGACATGAACGCCTACCTTCAGGGTGGTGAGTCTACAATTACTACTAAATTTGACATGGGTCAGGTTGTTGGTAACATCACTGGTGAGCTAGACTACTCAACACCTTGGGCTGAAGATGGCTTGAACTTTGCTGTGGGCGCGGAATACCGTTCTTACTCTGGTTCACAAGAAGCTGACCTTCTTTCACAGTCTGGTGACCTTGGTGGTGCTGGTGCTCCTGCTCCAAACCGTGACGGTGGCTACGAAGTTTACGAAGCACTCGCTGAGATCAACCTTCCTCTTATTCAGGATGCTGAATTTGCGAAAGAGTTGAGCCTTGAAGCTGGTATTCGTTACTCTGACTACTCTATCGACGCTGACGGCGCTGATGGCTTTAACACAACAACATGGAAAACAGGTCTTTCTTGGGCTCCAGTTGATGACATCACATTCCGTGCGACATTCTCTCGTGCTGTACGTGCACCAAACATTGCTGAGCTATTTAACCCAGTAATCACAGGCCTTACAACATTGAACACAGATCCTTGTTCATCTGTGGGTGATGATGGTCTACCAAACGGTAACGGTACACCAACAGGCGTTCTTCGTGACGTTTGTCTTGCACAGGGTGCTCCTGCTACAGCAATCGGATTTATTCCGGCTCCTGCTGCTGGTCAGTCAAACTCTACAAGTGGTGGTAACTTGAACCTTCTTCCAGAGGAATCTGACTCTTGGACAATTGGTTTCATCTTACGTCCAGAATCAATTCCTGATCTGACTGTTACAGTTGATTACTACAACATTACTGTTGATGGTTCTATCAACTCACCAGCTCCACAAGATGCGCTTGATGCTTGTTTCAACGACCTAAGCACATCTAACCCAGCATGTCAGGCGATCTCTCGTTCTCCTATTGATGGTGGTCTATCTGGTGATGAGAACATCGTTAAAGGTCTTCCATTGTTCCTATCGAACAACGGTAACATTGCTACAGACGGTATTGACTTCACAGTTGCATACGGTCAGAACTTCGGTGATGTTGAGTGGTCTTCTAACCTTTCTGGTAACTGGACAAACTCTTCTACATTCCAAGCGGTAACAGGCGTTTCTGTAAACCGTGAGTGTGTAGGTCTTTACTCTGGTAACTGTGCTTCGATCCAGCCTGAATTCTCATTCAACTGGCGTAACACATTCACATATGACAAGTTCCAAGCTTCTCTATTGTGGCGTTTCATCAGCGGTGCTGAATATGAAAACAGAGACTCAGACACAGCGTTTGTTGGTACACCTGAAGATTACAGAGGTGAGTGGGACTTTAACGAGACTCCTAACTACAACATCTTTGATCTAACACTTCGTTACTATGCGATGGAGAATGTAACTCTTACTGGTACAATCTCTAACCTGTTCGACAAACACCCACCACTAACTGGTGCGTTTATTGGTGCAACAGGCTTCAACTCTGGTAACACATACCCATCTACATACGACACACTTGGTCGTCGTTTCAACATCGCTGCTAAGATTACATTCTAATCTTTAAGCGAAGATGGAAACATTAAGAAGGCGGGCCCTGCGGCCCGCCTTTTTCTATGCTTAAGACTTTATAAATAAAAAGGAATCACGCTGGCATCACATCACGCTGGCATCACATCACGCTGGCATCACATCACGCTGGCATAACATCCATAGGCGCTGTAGTACGATACTGATTGCTTTCAAAAGGATATGTTCCGTGCCAAATGTAGCTAGGAAAGAAAACAACCAATCCAACTTCTGGACAAACTGCCTTCTCGACAACTTCAAGACTGGGGTCCAGGTTAAGGCCTGTCTCTCCAAACTTCACCCACCCTGCCCGCTTTGGATCCTCTTTATAGATTGCTTCAGGCACATCAATATAACTGGGCCCTGAAAGCCACCCTTCGGGATGCATATGATTAACATGAAAGCCTTCACTTTTTAGTCTCACTGACCAGCTGCCCGAAAATGTGAAATTCGTTGCTTCAGATATCCGCCGTAGGAAAGGATGTGTTGCATCTCTCGGCATTGACGCTAAATAGGTGCTAACCGCTTCACTCAGTGATCTTCTAAAGTCTTGTATGATTTTACTCTCATGCCCCAGAAGGAAAAAAGACGACTGAGTCCCATTCCGAAGACTCTGGTCAAGAGGATGTGTCTTAGTTTCATGGAAAAGCTTGATCTGTTCGGACATTGTTTTCATGAAATGCTCTAAGGTCTCATAGCCTTCCGGAACAGGTAGCTGAACCCCTCGTACCAGTTGGTCATAATCATTGAGCCATTTATGCTTAGCATCCCCTAACAGGCGCCAACACGTCCCTTTATAGGCCCATAATTCCTGATCATCTGGCGTCATTTGCTCTGCATAATCCAAATGAGTAAGAGCTTCTTCATAGCGCCCCAGACAAATTAGGTTGCTCGCCATGTCCAGTCGATATCTAGGGACATTTGGAATTTGGTCTAACGCCTTCTCTGTCAAGCGAACAGCAGCCTCATGATCGCCCTTCTTTGCAAACAACCGTCCATGTATATGATTGAGGCCAGGCACCTCCCCAAATTTAGATATCGCCTTCTTTATCGACTCTTCTGCTTTATCATCCTGACCAATGTTGAGCAATTGTGAAATATA
This sequence comes from Temperatibacter marinus, assembly GCF_031598375.1. Taxonomy (NCBI): domain Bacteria; kingdom Pseudomonadati; phylum Pseudomonadota; class Alphaproteobacteria; order Kordiimonadales; family Temperatibacteraceae; genus Temperatibacter; species Temperatibacter marinus. The sequence goes on along the minus strand of NZ_CP123872.1, from coordinate 1,639,718 downwards.
CGATAGCCGCATAGTTTCACTGTCTGCTTTTTGTAGCCCCAAAGTATAGGTAGACATGACTTTGTCAGTTTTTTCATATTCCCAATATAGTTTATTGAGGTTTTCATGGGCATCGGTCAAAGCAGGATTAAGGGCTAGAGCGGCATCAAATTCACACTCTGCCTTCTCATAGTCTTGTAGGTCCATCAGAGCACAGCCTCTGTTCAGTCGCAGTTCTGCAATTTTATCGCCCCCTGGTATTTTTTGATAACAAGCAAGGGCTTCTTTAGGTTTTTGATGTAGCCTTAGCGATACTCCTTTATTATGCAGAGCAACTTTATCGTTGGGCTTTATCTTAAGTGCTTGATCATAAGCCTCAACAGATTCTTCAAACCGTTTCAGCTCCTTCAAACTGATGCCGTGATACACATGGAATTGATAATTATTACTCCAAACGGCCACAGCACGCTTCATAAGCGATTGAATTTGCCCATAAAGGCCTAACTGCATTAAATAATTCAGGTAATTTTGGACCACTTGCAATTGAGTAAACTGAACGTCCAATGTCTGTTCAAAGAGGTCAATTGCTTCCTGAGCTTTGCCTGTTGCCTGACAAGCTAGAGCACAGAGATGCAAAGCATTCACATCACGCGGCGCTTGAGAAAGGGCAGATCTGGCCCTTTGCTCAGCTTCTGAAAACCGACCTGCCTGCAAGGATTGATAGGCTTGTTGTACTCTTGTCTCAATAGTATCCATGACCGCTTTCTTTATATGATTGTTTTTTCAAAACCATATAAGGAAATAGTGTATTAGCCCAGTAATTTCCTACGCTCTATGATATTCATTTTCTTATAAGAGTCGTCGATTGCTTTTCGTAGAGCAAATTCCCCCAAAGGCTTTACTAAACAATGTACTTCGTGCCCTTCGATTGTAAGGACCTGATCCAAGGCTCCCTCACGGTTCTCCAAAATCATAACGTAGCCGCTGTTAGGCTTCTCCTCTTGTGCTTTAGATAAGAGATCAAGCCCAGAGCTGCCATCTGGAATCAATTCGCTGATCAACAGCACATCAATACTGTCGAGTGCTATGATTTCAGCAGCCTCCAGGGCTGATTCAACAACTTTTAAATTATACCGCCGCCCCAATCGACCGATAAAAGGGAGCACATCATACATGGATCCAACTATCACAACATTCGGCCGAGAGGCTTGAGCCGCAATTTCTGCAGCTTTCCCAAGGGCGACTTCATTTCTAACCACCTGTTCTTGGTTATCAATACAGACAGTCGTTCTCATAGTAGCCAGGTAGGATCGAGCCTCTGCGGAAAGAGCCTTGAGAGAGACTCGTTTCCCAAGGGATAAATAATTTTGAAAAATAATACGTTCTAAAGATTGATGATCGACAACCGCTATATCTCGTTCATGATAGGCCGTAAAAGCAACTGAAAGGCCAAGATATTTTAATTCCTCCTTATCGAGGATTGGTAAAAAGATCCATTCCACATCCTTATGACGATGGCCATACCAGACGCGAGAAATACGGTGCACCCCGATTTGCTCTTGAAAGGCAAATCGAAGCATGTCGCGTTGAATATTTTGAACCGCTGCGGGAAAAACATCAAAGATCTCAATCTCTGAAATATCAGTCTCTAAGACATCTTGCACTTTCGGGGCAACGCGCTCGTAGTAAAGACCTTCATCTCTTAAAACAAGAAGGCAATCTTGCCCGTCATACAATGCAAGATCATCTTCTGTGAACTCATCAAGCTGAGGAAACCCTAGATCTCCTCTCTTACCAGACCACATTTCAAAGAATTTTATTGTTAACTCGTGCTTCATTAAAACACACTCCCCGCCAATCTTCCGTATAAGAAAGGATATGTGGCAGGGGTGTCAATAATACATAAGTGCAATTTTCCCAAAATTAGGCGCTCATACAGTTTTTTTACCTTAATCTAGGACATTCACCCTAAAAGATAGTGCATCTTTAGAGACAGAGATCTCTATATGATCTCCGCTCTTCGCCTCTCCCTTTAGAATCATTTCAGCCAAGGGGTCTTGCACATAGCGCTGAATGGCTCGCTTCAATGGGCGCGCACCGTAGACCGGGTCATATCCATTTTCTGCAAGCCATATTTTAGATGGCTCATCCAAATTCATAGATATTTTCCTGTCCTTTAATCGAGCATTCAAAATCTGCAACTGTATCTCTACAATGCCGCTCATATGACTTTTGTCGAGCCGGTGAAAAAGGATCGTCTCATCTAACCGATTAAGAAACTCGGGTCTAAAATGAGCCCGCACCACTTCCATAACGTCATCTCGCACCCCTTCAACTTCAGCACCATCAGGCAAAGCTGCAATACGCTGAGATCCCAGATTTGACGTTAAAATAATCAAGCTATTCGTAAAATCTACTGTGCGCCCTTGTCCATCTGTTAATCGGCCATCGTCTAGAACCTGAAGCAGAATATTAAAGACATCCCCATGCGCCTTTTCGACTTCATCAAAAAGAATGACTTGATAGGGCTTTCTGCGAATGGATTCTGTTAGAACACCGCCTTCATCATACCCCACATAGCCTGGCGGTGCTCCTATCAATCTCGCAACAGAATGCTTCTCCATATACTCAGACATATCAAGCCTTAGCATTGCTGTATCGTCGTCGAACAGAAAAGTCGCAAGGGCCTTAGTTAATTCTGTTTTTCCAACGCCTGTGGGCCCAAGAAAGAGGAAACTCCCCAGCGGACGATTGGGGTCTTGAAGGCCGGCTCGAGAGCGGCGAACACTTTTTGAAACCGCTTCGACAGCCTCTTGTTGACCGATCACACGCCCCGCTAAGGACTGTTCCATACGAAGAAGCTTATCTCGTTCTCCTTCAAGCATCCTGTCCACAGGCACACCCGTCCACCTAGATACAACAGCAGCTATATCATCACTTGTCACTTCTTCACGAAGCATGGATTGAACAGTTGTATCACTGGCCTGCGAAATTTTCTCTTCCAGGATTGGAATGACCCCGTGTTGTAGCTCACCCGCTTTGGCATAGTCGCCAGAACGCTGGGCTTGTTCTAGGGTAATTCGCGCTGCCTCAAGTTCTGCTTTCAAGTCTTTCTCACCGAGAATTTTATCTTTCTCAGCTTGCCAGCGTCCCGTCAGTTCAGATGACTCGCTTTCAAGAGTAGACAACTCACTTTGTAATTCCTCGAGCCGGTCTCTTGAGCCGTCATCTGTTTCTTTTTTCAAGGCTTCTCGCTCTATTTTCAATTGAACGATTTTCCTGTCTAACTCGTCAATGGCTTCTGGTTTACTTTCTGTTTCCATTCGGAGGCGCGAGGCCGCTTCGTCCATCAGGTCGATCGCCTTGTCTGGCAAAAATCGATCCGTAATATAGCGATTTGAAAGCATTGCGGAAGAAACAAGAGCACCGTCGGTAATTCGCACACCGTGGTGTAATTCGTATTTTTCTTTTAATCCACGAAGAATGGAAATTGTATCTTCCACATTTGGTTCGTCGATCTGAACAGGTTGAAAACGGCGTTCTAATGCTGCGTCCTTTTCAACATATTTTCGATATTCGTCCAAAGTGGTAGCCCCGATACAATGCAATTCGCCTCGCGCTAACGCAGGTTTAAGCAAATTAGAGGCATCCATAGCGCCATCCGACTTTCCTGCGCCAACCAAAGTATGCATCTCATCAATGAATAAAATCACATCTCCGTCCGCATGTGAAACTTCATTCAGGACAGCCTTTAGTCTTTCCTCGAATTCGCCGCGAAACTTTGCTCCGGCAATAAGCTGCCCCATATCGAGTGCCATGATGCGACGGTCCCGTAAGCTGTCTGGCACATCTCCATTCGCAATCCGCAGCGCAAGGCCTTCAGCTATAGCTGTTTTCCCCACACCAGGCTCACCAATCAAAACAGGATTATTCTTAGTACGGCGTGATAAAACTTGTACAGTGCGGCGAATTTCTTCATCTCGCCCGATCACTGGATCTAGCTTGCCTGCTTCAGCTCGCTCTGTCAGATTTTGAGCATATTTATTTAAGGCATCATATGTATCTTCGCTGCTCGCACTTTGTGCTGTTCGGCCTCCACGTAAATCGTTAATCGCTTGATTGAGAGCATCAGGCTGTACCCCTGATTGCATCATAAATTTTCCTGAATCACACTTCGGTGTTAAAATCAGCGCCAGCAACAATCGTTCCGTTGTCACAAAACTATCGCCCGCCTTTTCAGCAACTTCCTCTGCTTTGGCGAAAAACTTGGCCGTCATACTATCCATATAGAGTTGACCAGCCCCACCCCCTTCGACTTTAGGCAATTTATTTAATTCATTCGTAACCAAGCCTGATAACGCAGTGGCATCTCCACCTGCCTTTTTTACAAGATTGGAGGCAAAACCTTCTTTATCATCCATCAAAGCTTTTAAGATATGCTCAGGTAAGAATTTCTGGTGCCCTTCGCGAATAGCAATCGTTTGAGCAGCCTGAATAAAACCACGAGCGCGGTCAGTATAATTTTCCATGTTCATCAATATTACCCCTAATTCTGTTCCACCCTTCTTTGAAGCGATAGATCCACTATGTCATAGGACAGAACCCATATTTTGGCATTCTGTATATCTCTTATTTGGTCATTCCAGAGAAACTTACAAGGGGAGAATAAAACAAAAAAGCGACCAGACTACCTGATCGCTTTCTTCTTTAAGCTGCTTCATCTCCGTCGGATTGATCAAGAGAGAGCGTTAAATTTTCCTCTACGGGAGGACTTTTCTTTTTGGGGCGTCCTCGTCTCGTAGGCTTTTTGACTTCTTCGCCAACCAGCTCAGCTGTATCATCAACTCTCTGAGCCTGAGGAATGTCTGACAACATTTCTTCAGGATATTCTAGAGAAGGTTGACTTTGCTCTGCAGGGTCAACAGTCTCTTTCGTTGTGTCTTCTGAAGGTTTGCGCCGCCCCCTTTGCTGTCCGCGTCCCCGTCCCTTAGAGCGTGGATTACGCGACTCTTGACGATCTGATTGATCATCAGACTGTTCAGAATTCTGAGTTTCGCCAGACACATCCTCATCCGCTTCAGGATTTTCTTCCTGTCGATTATTCTGACGTTGATTAGGGAAATGCTCATTGATCACGCGCTGATAATGCTCTGCAAACTGATAGTAATATTCTTCCTGCACGCGGTCACCAGTTTGAGCAGCTTCGCGAGCCTGAGTTTTATACTTTTCCAGCAATTGCTTAGGATTACCTTTGACTTTGTTGTCACGGCGATTTCCTGCTGAGTGATTTTTAGATTTATTAACAGGTCTGTTATTACGACCTGTTGATCTTGAACGCCCTTTGTTGCGCCCACCTTGGTTCTGTTTCATATGTGAATACCAACAGTAATTTTATGATAAAAGTCCATTCTAAGACAGTGTTGCAGTTCATACCCGCATCGTAATTAAATTGTATCTTAGATCTTTTCACCCTTAGGTGATCTTTTTAATGGATAACTCACATTAGCCTCTGACTTCTGTGAATCCAAGTAAAAAATAAAATATTATGAATTGTTGAAATATTTTCCGCTGATAACACGGTCTACACCAGGTAAATCCTTCACACATCTGACATCTACATACCCAGCAGATGTCATCAAACGCTGTATCTCTTCAGCCTGACCAATTCCACATTCAAATACCAATATACCACCATACTTGAGCCAACTTGGCGCTTTATCTATGACAACTCGGTAATCGCGAAGTCCGTCTTTGCCCCCGTCTAAGGCCCTGAGAGGTTCAAAGTCTTTTACGTCAGGCATCAACTGCATGCAATCCTGACTAGGGATATAAGGGGGGTTAGAGATTATACAATCAAAGGCTTCTATAGTTTCATCAAGCGCATTGAACCAATCACTCTCTTGAAAAAATGTCCGTTGCTCCAATTGGAGCAGAACTGCATTTTTCCTGGCAAATTCTAACGCTCCCCTATGGATATCAAGACCAACTCCATAAGCCATCGGAATTTCAGAAAGAATCGAGAGCAATAAACATCCGCTGCCCGTTCCAAGATCAAGAATACGCGGGGCTGTATCTTTTTTCAATTCAGATAGAACGTGATCCACAACAGTTTCACTATCAGCACGAGGAATTAGAGTATCTTCATTTACATGAAAGGTTAACGACCAAAATTCAGCTGTCCCGATAATATAGGCAACAGGCTCATGGGTGACGCGCCGATCAATCAACTGCTGAAAGAGTGCAGTCTCTTTTTCAGTCAGAGCTTCCTCATATAGATAGAGCGATGCTCTCTTTTTAAGATCCAGGACATGAGCCAGCAAATATTCTGCATCCAACTGAGCTGTATGACTGCCAGAATTTTCTAGAGTCTGCACCCCAGAAGATAGAAGCCCTCTAACACTTGGCATTAAAGGCCACCGGATTCCATCTGTGACAATTTCAAGGCTTGATCTTCGGTAATCAGTGCCCCAATCATCTCTATCAAGCCCTCACCTGCAAGTATTTGATCCAACTTATGAAGGGTGAGATTTATTCTATGATCTGTGACACGCCCCTGCGGGAAATTATAAGTCCGAATGCGTTCAGATCTATCTCCAGATCCCACTTGTGATTTCCGGTCTTCGGCCCTCTCGTTCACGATGCGCTCACGTTCTGCTTCATAGAGGCGGGCCCGCAACACTTTCATCGCTCTATCGCGGTTTTGGTGCTGTGACTTTTCAGAAGAGGTCACCACAATTCCTGTAGGAAGGTGCGTGATACGCACGGCAGAGTCAGTGGTGTTTACGTGCTGCCCCCCAGCGCCAGAAGCCCGCATTGTATCAATTCGTATATCTTCTTGACGAATATCGATATCCACATCTTCTGCTTCTGGCATCACCGCGACTGTTGCAGCAGACGTATGAATACGCCCTCCAGATTCGGTTTCAGGCACCCGTTGAACACGGTGAACACCGCTTTCAAATTTCAGTTTAGCAAAAACGCCTTTTCCCGAGACTGAAGCGGAAACTTCTTTGAAGCCACCAACATCTGCTGCACTGGCTTCCATAATTTCGAACTTCCACCCCTGCGAAGAAGCATATTTCTCATACATCCGAAGTAAATCCCCAGCAAAGAGTGCTGCCTCATCCCCACCAGTTCCAGCCCGAACTTCGATAATAGCAGAACGCTCGTCGGCAGCATCTTTAGGAAGAAGTTCAATGGACAATCGCTTTTCAAGATCTGGTAGCTTATCTTTTAAGTCTTCCAATTCAAGCGATGCGAGTTCGGCCATTTCAGCATCATCGCCGCTCTCAATCATTTCCTGAAGGTCTAAGACTTCCTGCTTATTGGATTGAACTTCATTAGCGATGTCGACCACGGGGCCTAAATCAGAATATTCTTTCGAGAGTTTCACAAATTCTTCATTTGAAAATTCATCCGGGGTGCCCAAGGCATGCGCTAGATAATCGTAGCGATCTAGCAGTTGGATGATGCGTTCTTCACTAATCATGAGTTTGCCCTTTTAATAAAATCTGCGATCTGATCAAAGGCAACTTCCTCTTGTGTACCCTCATCAAGATTTTTCACCATAGCTACATGGTTTTCAAGTTCATTATCACCAATGATTATTCCAAAAGACGCATGAGCCTTGTTAGCTCTATTCATACGTTTTTTCATATTTCCACTCCGATCACTTGTGACAGTGAATCCAGCATCCCGCAATTTTTCTGCAACTGAAATAGCTTTGACAGTTGCTGCCTCTCCCATCGGAACCATCACAACAGGACGCGGTGCATGTGGTGTCTCATCAAGCATCATAGCAAGGCGTTCAATCCCTCCTGCCCAGCCTATCCCAGCCGTCGGCTGCCCTCCAAGTTGAGCGATAAGGCCATCATAGCGTCCTCCGGCAAGAACTGTTCCCTGCGCACCAAGGCTTTCTGTTATAAACTCAAAGGCAGTATGACAATAATAGTCCAGCCCTCTTACGAGCCGTTCGTTCACATCAAAAGGAACCCCAGCAGCAGTCAGGCCTGCCTGCACACGGTTAAAGAAATCAACAGAAGCCTCATTCAAACTGTCTGAGAATCTAGGGGCGTCGACAACCAACTTTTGATCTGCTTCATCCTTGCTATCTAAAATACGAAGAGGATTGGTCTCTAAACGGCGTTGACTATCTTCTGAAAGTTGATCCTTATATGCTGTGAAATAGGTCACAAGTTCTTGCCGGTATGCTTCCCTGCTTTCGCTATCCCCTAAAGTATTGAGGTTTAGTTTCACACGATCAGCAAAACCCAGGGTGACCAAAATTCTATAGGCCATAGCAATAACATCAACATCAGCTTCAGGCTCTGCTGGCCCGATAAGCTCAGCATCAATTTGATGGAATTGACGATACCGACCCTTCTGCGGCCGCTCATACCGAAACGCAGGCCCCCATGACATAAATCGACATGGTAAATTTTGCATCATTCCATTGGATATGAATGAACGACAGATCGAAGCCGTTAACTCTGGACGAAGAGTCACCTCTTCGCCGCCCCGATCTTCAAAAGTATACATTTCCTTTGAAACGACATCACTCGTCTCACCTAGCGGGCGCTTAAAAACTTCTGTGAATTCGAATATCGGCGTAGAGATCGATTCAAATCCATAGGAAGTTCCGACAGCCGTAAAGGTATCAATCACTTTTTGAAAGCGTCGGGCATCTTCTCCATAGATATCACGCGTTCCCCGCGCTGGTTGCAGCTTGGACACAACAATTTCCTTTATAAGACTAGCTAAGACTGATTTGAAGCAGCTTCAATTTCAGCTGCTTTGGCTTCAACAAGACCAACAACATGATCAACAAAATTATCATCTTTGATTTTATGATCAGTCACTCCTGAGAGGTAGACCATATGATTGCCGTTTCCACCGCCGGTCACCCCGATATCAGTCTCACGGGCTTCGCCTGGGCCATTCACTACACAGCCAATGATCGAGAGAGACATTGGAGTATGAATATGCTGTAATCTTTGTTCTAAGAGTTCAACGGTTTTAATCACAGGAAAGGCCTGACGTGCGCAACTTGGGCAACTGATGATCTGAACACCCCGGTGCCTAAGGCCAAGTGATTTCAGCATTTCATAACCTACTTTCACCTCTTCTTCTGGTTCTGCAGAGAGAGACACACGAATGGTATCACCAATTCCTGCCCAGAGGAGTGACCCCATTCCAATTGAGGATTTAACTGTACCACCGCGCAATCCACCTGCTTCAGTAATCCCAAGATGAAGAGGATAATCTGTTGAGTCTGCAAGGCCCTGATACGCAGCCACGGCAAGAAAGACATCTGAAGCCTTCACACTGATCTTAAAATCATGAAAATCATTGTCTTCAAGTATACGCGCATGTTCAAGGGCACTTTCGACTAAGGCATCTGGACAAGGTTCACCGTATTTATCCAACAGATGTTTTTCAAGTGAGCCAGCATTCACCCCAATACGCATAGAGCATCCATTGGCTTTCGCTGCTCTAATCACTTCACGTACACGCTCTTCTGATCCTATATTTCCAGGGTTAATGCGCAAGCATGCTGCCCCGGCATCTGCCGCTTCTAGAGCCCGTTTATAATGAAAATGAATATCCGCAACAATAGGAACATTAGCTGCTCGTACAATTTCAGGCATGGCGGCTGTGCTCTCAGTATCAGGGCATGAGACACGCACGATATCAACACCCGCATCCTCTGCTCGGCGTATTTGATCGATTGTCGCACCTGCGTCTGAAGTCAGCGTATTTGTCATGGTCTGAACACTGATGGGCGCGTCTCCACCCACTGGCACATTCCCAACCATAATCTGGCGGGATTTACGACGGCTAATATCTCTCCATGGACGAATGCTCATTCAGCTATACCTTTAATAAAGTCGATCAAAATACCCTCCTAGAATTAGGGTGTCGGACTTTTATCGATACTCTTATGCTTTAAATGGAGAATGTCAGCCAAAATGGCAAGGAAAAAGCTGCCAAAAAGCAGCTCGAAGACGTTTTTTTTACAATTTCAGCCTCTAGAGAGCTTGATCCACAATTTCTGATAAATGCAGGGCACTTGTAACCTTCCCTCTCGCACCTAAAATTCCAAGATCTTCTGAACCGCGCATCAGTTTAAAACCACCTGCATTCCCTGTGGTAATCACAGAGGAAGCGAGATCTAGCTTTCTCATCTGGCCTTCAACCATAATGCCTTCAAAGATAGTGTTTCCTAAATCATCCTTCAGATTGATCCAGCCATCTTCAATCGCAAGCAACATAATGGTTGACTGAGTGACAATCTCTTTTGGCTTTTCTGAAGCTTGTGCTGCAGGGAACAGGGCCGGCTTAGACGGCTCACTCATAGAAGCATTTAAAGGGTTCGCTTTTTCTCTCGTCTGAGAAGACGTGTCCGCCTTGACAGGCTTATCTTTCTCTGCGGGAAGAGAGGTCTCTTGTTCAAGTGTTGTATACTGAGCAACAGAAAAGGGCGACGCATCCTGAACCGCATTAAAGTTCTGTACCATCAAGCCCCCTGCGATAATCACGCCAAGCACTGACGCTGCAAGGTACATCCTTGAAGAAAGCTTTTGTTTCGGAGCCGAATTCATATGGCCTTGGCAAAGATGATCTTCTTGAGTTTTGGCTGTACAAATTTCTTCTCGATAGAGAGAGACGGCCTGAGCGCTATCATAATCAACAGCTTTGGCATAGGCCTTGATAAAACCTGTGGTAAAAGCCGGCGCCGGTAAAGCGTCAAAATTAGCATCTTCTATAGCGGCAAGATAGCCACGAGAGACACAGGTTAAGTGCGCAATATCAGACACCTCAAGGCCGCGCTTTTGACGCAAGTCTTTCAGAATAGATCCAATATGAGCACTTTCAAGGGTCATTTATCTCACCAAATTTTCTTCATGGATGTGTTCTATACATGATCATTTTCATGTAAGTTCGCCAAACAGTGTAGTCCACGAAAATAGCTATAATCCAGACATGAAGAAATATTTAATAAAAATAGTCAATGAAAAATGCGACTCGAGGCTAAATTTTCAGCTTTTTTTAAGATTGACCCCCTAATTTTATTCAAAAAAGGCGTCTAAACCCTGATTATACTTAGGTTTTATTAAAATTTTATCTATTTTGTGAGGGAAATATCATGATCTTTTGCATAATTTATCAGCGAATCGCGAATCGAGTGAAGTCCTGTATCCATCAAATCAGCAACATATTTTTCCAAATGCTTTAGGTCTACAGTCCGCAGCATCCTTCGCACAGGTCCAACAGCGTTCGGTGACACAGACAATCGACGCATGCCGAGCGCAACAAGCGCCATCGCTTCAATGGGACGCCCGCCCATTTCACCGCAAAGAGTCACGGGGACATTAGCGCTATGACATTTCTCAACAACCGACTTGAGAAAGTTCAACACAGGGGGGGCCAATAAGTCATATCGATTTGCAAGTTGTGGGTTGCCTCGATCACAAGCAAAGAAGAATTGCATCAGATCATTTGATCCAATCGAAACAAAGTCAACTTCTTGCACAAGCAAGTCCATCTGCCAAGCTAAAGACGGCACCTCAAGCATACAACCAACATTTACCACTGTTGGTCCTTCCTTCCCCAGTTTCTCAAGACGATCTATTTCTTTCCTCAGAATAGATTTGCACCGTCTAAGCTCGACAATTTCAGCAATCATAGGAAACATTACATTCAGAGGATGTCCGGCTGACGCCGTTAATAAAGCCCGAAGTTGATAGCGAAGGAGTGCAGGCCTGTCTAGGGCAATCCTGATTGCACGCCATCCCATCGCAGGATTTTCTTCTTTTACTTTTGGCAAGAAAGGGACTTCTTTATCACCGCCTACGTCTAGGGTTCTAAAGACCACCGGTTTGCCAGCTGCTTCAGCCAGAACTTGCTTATAAATTGATGTTTGCTCCGTCACGCGCGGCAATTCGTCTTTGACCATAAAATGAAACTCAGTACGATACAGGCCAATGCCCTGAGCACCCATTTTATGCAATGTGGGCAAATCTACTAACAGCCCCGCATTCATTAACAAGGCAATATCCTGTCCATCTTTCGTAACAACAGGCAAATCTTTTTCAGAAGCATACTCAGCAACTTGACGGTCATGTGTAATAATGGCCTGCTGATAACTCTCAAAAATATCTTCTGTTGGTCGCACATAAGCGTGAGAAGACTGACTATCTAAAACGACCACATCCCTGGGTTGAACATGATCCTCAAGGTTTCGGATGCGCCCCAAGACAGGGATATCCATAGCTCGAGCAATAATTGTCGTATGCGACGTGGGTGAGCCCTCTTCAAGTAAGATGCCTTTTAGATATTGGACATCATAATCTAGCAAATCAGTCGCACTTAACGTCCGAGCTATCAAAATAGAATCTTCAGAAAGGGTCTCATGAATATCGTCTTCAACCCCTTGAATAATTCTGATCAAGCGATTGCTTAGGTCTTCCAAATCTTGTAAGCGCTCCTTGATATAGGGATCACGAATGCCCTTCATTCTTTCTTGATTCTGCTGATGCACACGAACAACAGCTGCTTCAGCCGTCAACCCTGATTCAACAGCTTCTTTCAATTTATTGTGCCAGCCCCGATCATGAGCAAACATCGAGAAAGCCTCAAGTACATCTCGTGTTTCTGCGACCAGAGACTCTGTTCGGTCCATCATGTCACTTAATTGCAGGCGGAGCGTTGCCAGCGCCTTTTCTAATTTCTGATGTTCTTCAGCCGCACTAAAAGCAACCGTAGATGTAATCTCAACCTTAGGATTATGAAAGACGGCAACCCCTGCAGCGACCCCGTCAACCAAGCGCATGCCACCCATGGTAACATTCGTTCCTAGTTCAGCCGAATCTTCTGCTAACTCATCGGCAGAAATCAACGCCTCTGAACTGACAAGCTCTGCTATTACCATAGAGATAGTTTGTAAAACTTCTATTTCTTCTTGAAGGTAGCGTCGCGTCGCAACGTTCTGAATTGTCAAAACCCCGCGAACCGCGCCCTTGTGAATAACCGGCACACCAAGGAAGCTGTGAAACAAATCCTCTCCCGTCTCCGGCCGATAAGCAAACCTTGGATGAGACGGCGCGTCTGAGAGGTTCAGAGGCATACCGCGTTCAGCAACATGACCAACAAGACCCTGGCCGATATTCAACCGTGTCACATGGACCGCTTCTTCTTTCAAACCTTCTGTGGCAAATAATTCGAGGACAGAGCCTGCACGCACCAAATAAAGGGAGCAAACCTCAGCGACCATATTCTGGGCAATAACCTTTACGAGCATTTTCAGGCGCGTATCAGCTGAGCCGCCACCTGCCATTATGCCATGCAGACGGCGCAGTAAAATTCTAGGTTTACTGATAAATTGACTCACAAGATTATCCCTATTGCTGCCCTCTTATAGAGCAAAGTCGCTGTCTCTAACAATCATCTATTTATATTTTCGCTATATTAAAGAAATATATCATTCCTCCCTTAATAAGGAATAAATGCCTTCAACGCAAAAAATATTTGATTATGCGAGATAGTCTCGGGCTTGCTCGACGAGCTCATCCATGATTTCTTGCATTGGCTGAACCTTTTTGACCATACCAACACTTTGGCCCGCCATGACAGATCCATGCTCGACATCGCCATCAATAACAGCTTGCTTTAAAGCCCCTGCCCAGTATTTTTCAATTTCCATCTGACCGTCATCCAACGCTATACCTCCGTCGTGGTAACGATTAATCACTTCTTGCTGCGTTTTCATGAAATCTTCTGTGGCAGCATTCTTTAGGGCACGAACTGGAATCACAGGGAAACGCTGATCAATTTGGACTGAAGCAACACTATCCCTTGCTGAAGCTCGAATAAAAGCTTTCTTGAAATTCTCATGAGCTTGACATTCTTCTGCAACAACAAACCGTGTGCCCAGTTGAGCGCCACTAGCACCCATCTCAAGATAAGAGGAAATCGCTTCACCGCGGCCTATCCCGCCCGCAATAAAGACAGGCACTTTATCCACTACAGGTAAAATTTCTTGAGCAAGCACCGATGTTGAAACAGGTCCAATGTGACCGCCAGCTTCGCTGCCCTCAATGATAATTGCATCAACGCCGCTGCGAACAAGTTTTTTTGCAATTACAGCTGTTGGCGCAAAACACATGAGTTTCGCTCCAAAGGATTTGATTTTCTCGATTGAAGGCCCTGTTGGCAATCCCCCTGCAAGGACAACATGGGTGACCTTCAACTCTTTACAGATGTCAATCAAAGCGTCTAGGTCAGGATGAAGAGTAATAAGATTGACCCCAAATGGCTTATCTGTCATCTCAGCAGTTGCTTCGATTTCGGCCTTTAACAGGTCAGGTGTCATACCGCCACAGGCGATCACGCCAAAGCCACCAGCATTGGAAATTGCTGAGACCAAATGTCTGTCAGAAACCCATGACATTGCCCCGCCAAGAATTGCGTATTCTGTTCCGAGTAATTCTGTGCCACGTGCCCAGAGGCTGTTCAATTTATCTACATTAGAAGTCATACCGCTTCCCCTTTATCTTTCGACCTTATACGTCAAAAACTTTATCTTCAAAAGCGTCTAGTCCAAATTCAGTATGGAGTGACCGCAAAGCAAGTTCTTTATAGGCTGCGTCAATAAGGACACTAATCTTAATCTCAGAAGTTGAGATTACCTGAATATTAATACCCTTTTCCGACAGGATATCAAACATGCGCTGCGCCACACCAGAATGTGTTCTAATCCCTACACCGATCAAGGAGATTTTCACAACATTTGTGTCGTAATCAATACGACGCACTCCAAGTTCCAAGTCATCCAACATCTTTTGAGAGCGGGGCAGGTCATCTTCATGAATGGTGAATGTAATGTCAGTTTCACCTTTTCTTGAAGCTGCCGTTTGGACAATCATATCGATATTCACATGCGCATCTGCCAAAGGCCTAAACAGTCTCGATACCATACCTGGCACGTCTTTCATGCCACGTAAATCAATTTTAGCTTCACCGTCTGTAAACGCGATGCCACTCACTATTTCTTGTTCCACAATCTCATCCTCACCAACAATCAAAGTCCCTGGCTTGTCTTCAAACGACGATAGGACTTGTGTTCTCACTCCATGTTTCATTGCAAGCGCAACGGAGCGTGTTTGCAATACCTTAGCGCCCTGCGAAGCCATTTCCAGCATTTCTTCGTAAGTCACTTTGTCTAATTTGCGCGCCCGAGGCACAATGCGCGGATCTGTCGTATAGACACCGTCAACATCCGTATAAATATCGCAGCGATCAGCCTTTAATGCCGCAGCCACGGCCACAGCCGATGTGTCACTTCCTCCGCGTCCAAGTGTCGTGATGCGCCCATCAGAGCTGACCCCTTGGAATCCAGCCAGTACAGCGACCCGCCCTTCCTTAAAACATGCCTCAATATTTTCTGGTTCAATCTCTTCAATCCGTGCGGCACCGTGCGTGTCATTCGTTTTAATTGGCACTTGCCAGCCAAGGAAGGAACGCGCGGGCACTCCCATTTCCTGAAGGCAAATCGATAGCAATCCAATTGTAATCTGTTCACCTGCAGCGACAACCGTATCATATTCCCTTGCATCATGAAGAGGGGCAGCTTCACGACAAAAGCCTACAAGATTGTTAGTTGTACCGCTCATTGCGGAAACGACAACCGCGACTTCGTGACCTTCATCCACTGCTTTTTTAACACGTTTCGCGACGTTGCGAATTCTATCCACATCGCCGACTGACGTTCCGCCAAATTTTTTGACTATCCTAGCCATAAATCAGGGTCCTTCTATTTCTACTTGGGTCACTTAAAACTTGGACTTGACCCAGAACTCTCCACAGCACATATAGATGTCATATGATATCTGAAGCAGATCAGGCTACTCCATAAGGAAAACTACTGCTTTAAGCAAGACTTAAACGTAATGATAAACTTAAATTGAAATTATGTTTCGTTGATGATCATGAAGATTGTATGATGGAATAAAGGGTATTTTATGAAAGATACAACACAGCACACTGACAATAGCATCGCCACTGGACAGACCGTTGATCCAGATGAAGTCGCCTTTTTTGCAAAAATTGCCGATACCTGGTGGGATCCGAAAGGTCCCTTTAAGCCTTTGCATCAACTAAATCCGACCCGGCTAACCTATATCAGGCAACAATGTGAAGCCCATTTCTCCCTCGATCCCCAGGGCTTACAACCACTTAAGGGGCTTACTGTTCTCGATATTGGCTGCGGCGGCGGGCTAATTTCAGAACCCATGTGCCGACTTGGTGCAACTGTCACAGGTGTTGATGCCTCAGAAAAGAATGTGAAAACTGCTCTCGCACATGCACATCAGACAGACCTTGATATCACCTATGTCAACACAACCTCCGAAGCCCTCGCAGAAGCCGGAGAAAAATTCGATATTATCATCAATATGGAAGTCATAGAACATGTTGCTGATGTGCAGGCTTATCTCACTTCATGCAAAAAACTACTCAAACCCGAAGGTATTATGCTTGTGTCAACCATTAGTCGAACAGCTAAGTCCATGCTTTTTGCAAAGATTGGAGCAGAATATATTATGCGGTGGCTGCCAGTGGGTGCCCATGATTGGAATAAATTCATCACGCCAGACGAGCTTCAACATTATTTATCTGACGCTGGTTTTTTATCAAGCCGAGCCACAGGATTCTGTTATAACATGCTGAAAGGCAAATGGCGCTTGGACGAGACAGATACAGCCGTTAATTATGCCGTCTCTGTAACAATTCCTTAACTATCCTGTTTTGGCGAGAGAGGTAGAGGAAGAATATCAACACCTTCTTCTAATAAATCTTCCGCCTCTTGAGGGGTCGCTTCGCCGTAAATTGGTCGTTTCTGGCTTTCCCCGTAATGTATCTTTCGAGCTTCCTCAGCAAACTCTTTCCCAACATGATCGAATGTTTTTTCAACATGGTCGCTGACAGCCTTGACTGCCTCTTGAAAAGCCTCTTGCATTTCTTGAGGCATATCCTTGCCCAATAAACCAGCTGAGCGACCCTCAGTCGATATCTTAGACTCAGTTGCATCCCGAGCCTTATCACGGGCTGTATCATTGCCTGCAGCAGAAGACCTTTTCTGAGATCTTTCAGTCAAAGTCTCGGACTTTCCAATCCCGCTGCTCACCTCATTTGCGCTAGAAACTTCCGAATACTTTTCAGAATATGCATCATCTTTTTGATTAGATTTAACTGCAATATTTGGTGCCATAATTGCTTTTGATATGTCTTTATCACCGCAATAAGGGCATTCTAAAAAGCCAGAGTGCCTTTGACCATCAAAATCTTGAGAAGATCGAAACCAAACTTCGAATTGATGGGAGTTTTTACATTTTAAATCAAAGACGATCATCAGTTAAACTTCTTTAAATTTCTAGGGAGCGAGTGTGCTGAAGGGAGGGAATTTTTGACCGTATTTTATCAACAAGATATGAATCAACATCAACCATATAAACTCCCGTAGCCTCCTCATCTATCGTTCCTCCTGCATCAAGGAGGACCTCTCCCCAAGGATCAACAACAAGAGAATGACCGTATGTTGCTCGGCCAGTTTGGTGCATCCCACTTTGAGCTGGAGCTATGATATAACAGCCATTTTCGATGGCTCGAGCCCGAAGCAAACTATGCCAATGTGCTTTGCCGGTAGGCACAGTGAAAGCCGCAGGCACAAAAATAACCGCGACACCTTCATCAGCCAAAGCCCGGTAAAGATAAGGAAACCGCAAGTCATAGCAAATTGTCATACCTAGATGAAGGCCATCCAGGCGTGCAGAAACAACCCTATTCCCTGCTTCATACAGAGCACTTTCTCGGTAACTTTCTCCATCGGGCAAATCAACATCGAATAAATGAATTTTATCGTAGCGTCCTACAATCTGCCCCTGCTTGTTTATCAAAATTGATCGATTTGCAAGCCGATCTTCTTGAACTTTCACAATCAGAGACCCCAACAAAAGACTTACACTGTTTGTGTTGCAAAATTCTTGACAGGCCTTCAGAAAAAAATCCTGCTCTTCATAGGTCGTGTTAGACAAGATGCGCTGACGATTCATATCAAGAATATTGGTACACTCGGGAGTGACGATTAAATCTGCACCTTGATTTACACCTTCTTGTGCATACGAAAAAAGTGCCGAAAGATTATCTTCCGGCACAATTGATGAATTAAATTGTACGACACCGATTTTAGTCATAACTGACATTACCTGAAACTCACTGCTCTGTGAATGAAAAGATAAGAAAGTAATCTATTAACTTGCAATCGCCAACATGGGTGTCAGATCACCTTGACTCTCAAGGGAATATAAATCGTCACACCCACCAATATGCTCACCCCCAATAAATATCTGAGGGACCGTATTACGACCACTTGCTTTTGATCGCATTTCTGCTCGCGCAGTCGGATTCATATCCACATTAATTTCTTTATACGGGACATTTTTCGAGTTCAATAATGCCTTTGCGCGATAGCAATACGGACAGAGGCTTGAACTATATATAAGAACATCTTTCATTTTATTACCCTTACTCTTAACTCGATACCCATGTATTTTTATACTGGCTACAGCTTAACAGAGTGTAAACTTACACTTAAATTTTGTACCTAAATTAATTGTATTACCCACAATTTAACGTCTCAAACACTTTTCACAAGCAAAACCTTTCGTGTAACTTATTATGTTCAAAAGGATAATTCTGAAAACATCCACCCTTTAACCACCCGGGCATAAGTCACCACATAAACTTTTTTTACCCCATATTTTTTTAATTCTCGTGCACATTCTTGAACCGTTGCCCCCGTGGTATAAACATCATCTATTAGGAAAACCCTCGCATTCGCAACCGAATCAAAGGACCAATTTTTATTGACTGTAAAAGCCCCTCTCACATTCTTATTTCGATCCTCTTTCCCTAAGCCACCCTGAGATTGCGTCGCCTTTTTTCTTTGCAGTAGGGCCGGGCGATAGTGATACTTTAATGCCTTCGCGATGCCTTGCGCCAACAAGGCCGATTGGTTAAACTTTCTTTTCGCCAATCGACTCCAATGTAAAGGAACAGGCACGACGAATGTGGTCTCGTGGCATTGAAGACAGAGGCCTGAACTTAAAACAACAGAGACCATCTGTTTGATCATGACGCTTGAGGCTGCATATTGTTGACCATGTTTTAATTGAAGCACTAATCTTTTGGCAGCGCCTCCATAAACGACAGCTGAAAAAGCGCGGTCATATTCTGGCTGGGTCTGAAGGCATTGCCCACATGACGACCTTTCAGGCGTTGGTACATCAAAGGGCAAGGAACAAGAATAGCAGCAGGGCTTAGAGATCATAGAGAGTTGTTGAAAACACGCCCCACAAATATTTCCTGCTGTCATGACCTTTTGCGAACAGAGACCACATCGCGGCGGTAGAAGATAATCAACTACCATGACCAAAAAGTCTTTTGATATTGTCTGGAATGTCTGTATCAAGTTTCGCATTCATGTCCTTTACTCGGACTATAAAGTGCTTTTCCCTCGTACCCCAAAACACTGAACATAAGAAATCCTTCTATTGTCTGTATGTTTTTCTTGCCATAAAGCCTTCATGTGGATAGACAAATATCCATGAATAAAATGACTATTTTTGACCGCGATCTCTTGAAAGCTCGGCGTGTGAAAGCACTTCAGCAACAGGATCAATTCGATTTTCTACACCGTGAAGTGGCCGACAGACTTTCTGAGCGCGTTGAAGAAGTCAAACGTGACTTTGAAACGCCCCTACAAATGGGCCTTCTCGGGGGCCTTCTTCCTTGCCTTCGAAACCATTCCAATCTGACCCGCGCAGATCGAGTAGCCATCGACACTGACTTAGTCCTTTCACTGGACGAAGAATTCTTAGACCTTGATGAAAAGGGATATGATTTATTTGTTAGCCATATGCTGCTCCACTGGGTTAATGACTTGCCTGGCGCTCTTGTTCAAATGAATAGAGTATTAAAACCAGATGGCCTCTTTCTCGCCAGTCTTATTGGAGGTGAAAGTTTAAAAGAATTAAGGGATTGCCTTTTGCGGGCTGAAACTGAAATTTCAGGAGGGGTGAGCCCGCGGGTTTCTCCTTTTGTGGATGTACGTGATGCGGGCAGTTTATTACAACGAGCAGGCTTTGCTCTTCCTGTCACAGATCTAGATACAATAACTATTGAATATGAAAACCCCTTAAAATTAATGCAAGACTTGAAAGGCATGGGGGAAAGTAATGCCATTCTAGAGCGTAGAAAAGGCGCGACACCGCCAAGAATATTGATGCGTGCTGCAGAAATATACCTTGAAAGATATCGTTTACCTAATGGCCGTATTCCAGCTACTTTCCAAATCATCTATCTCACTGGATGGGCACCCCATGAAAGTCAACAGCAACCCTTAAAGCCGGGCAGTGCTAAAATGAGTTTGGCTGACGCTTTAAATAGCCAAGAGAAGAAATTTTAAGGGATCGCCAAAGACTACAAGATCAATCCGCTAATAGTCTTCTTCTTCCAAATCATCCGGTCTAGGTAAATTTGCCATCTCTCGAAACTTTATCGAGAATTTCTTATAGAGCCAGGCTGGGAGGAAAGAGTGGAAGAGACGTCTTTTCCCGCGACGACCTTGAGCAATATAGATGCCCGTTGGATGTTTAAAGATCTTTTCTCTAATCATCGTACTTTCTTCAAGTAACTCATCTTTAATGGCAGAAGGTATCGTTGAATTATAAGCCTTAGCCTGACTCATGCGACGCCAACTTCTGATCCACATAAAGCTGCTAGCCAGGGCTACAAAACCTAGAATACTGATGGCCACTGACATATAAAAAGTATTGTTGTCATCCCCCATTCTAACCTTCTCGAGTCCCTGATCTAAATAATGACGCAAGGCAGGTGTTACTTCTGGCTCTAAAGAACCATCTGCTTTGAAAGCGTAGATGCGACCATCTTCACGTTTGACGGGGGCTAGCATTCCATTTCCGCCGTAAACAGAAATATACCCATTTGAGGCAACTGAAATTCCATAAACAGGAGCCGCAAGACAGCTCACTTTCAAGACAGCCATATTCGGCTGTTGATGATAGAGCTGATACTCATTGATCCGCGGGCAATTATAACGAAAATGCTTAATTGCTTGGACAAGTTGTATGGCGATTGTCTCTGGACGATCATCCTGTCTGATCGAAGTATAAACACTCAGAGCAATCTCTTGAGCTGTTGGTTCTGAATTTTGTGCCACAACATCCTTCTTTATGAAAAAGAAAGATAGAAACACCAAGAGACTCATCGTTATACGTAGCTTCATAACACTAACATTTTTCCATTCAAATTAAGCAAACGCAAATAATACAATGCCGCTCTTTATCATAATCGTAAAGCCCTAAAAGTTGCAAGTTTCTCTGCAATTTAGAATAAAAGCGAAATTCAAGTCAAAAAAACTTTGGCAAAGTAATCATATGTAATATTATTGATGAATAAAAAAGGGATCGAATCCATATAAATATTCACGAACTTATCATTACAAAAAGTTAGTGATTATAAGTATTCGTGATAGAATAAGCTAGTGTTGAAATAAAAGTGATTATTTAGGGATAATCAATGCAAGTATCTGAAGTATTTTTGGGCAATCAACATATTGCTCAACATCTCCTGAATTTCATCCGTGGATGGAACAGCAATCCTGATCACTATATTATCCCCCCCTATCTGAATTTTTCACCTATGTCTTTAAAAGAGCTATTAGCTCACACTTCAATTCTTGAGATGGATAAAGCTGGTGGGATCTTCTTCAGACTTTGCGGTTCTGAGATCGAAAAAATATATGGGCGATCTTTAACGAACACCTATATGTCAGACCTGTATGACGATCTGAGCGAAGCTGAATGTTTGAATGAAATTTACGCACAGGCCATTATTCAGGGCTGCGGGCTGATCAAAATTTCTGTAAAACACTTCATAGGAAATACTTCAAGCTATCCCATGTTGAAACTCTGTTTGCCGATGTCGCATCCACGTTCTTTGGGCGGCAATTTACTTCTTTGTCTTTCCGTCTATCCAAGACCCTCCTCCTCTGGATTAGAAATGCAGAACACGACAAAACTCGCAAATGATAAATGGCTGAATTTGAGTTACTTGAATTTTTATGACAATTTCAAGACATCTATGATGTCCCGAAGAAGCAAGCTTACATTTGAAGCAAAGAATTTAAATGTGGAGACCATCAATTTTGATCACTTCACTGATCTAGCCGAAGAAATATCGGAAGAACTCCCAACATCAACCCCCGCAGCTGTAGCTTTTGAAGACACCCATCTCTTTGCATAATTACAACACTTTAAAAGTCTTGCTTTTTCTCTCTTATTAGTCTGAGAGCTGACCATTTCTGGCCTTTTTTAACGGGGAGAATTGCACTCATCGCTTGATCATCGGGCTCCTGATCAGACAGAAGGTTTCTTAAAATTAAAATATCACCATCTGCTGTGTCAATAGAATCTGCTGTAGGGCCATAGATTGGCTCCCCACCTTCATCAGCCGTTTGTAGAATTAGTTCTACAGTATGGGAACATTGTCCCGCCCGTGTAAGGTTTTCGCTGCTACCGGGTAAATCAGGGTCCACAAAATCAATCCGGGGGAGATATTGACCCTCTTCCTCGAAAGCCAACACATTAAACTGTTCAGCAAACTGATGGTCTGCTCCGGCTGCTTTGGCCAATCGATCTGCCACGGCAAAAGTCACCATATTATGATCTTCTTGCCAATAGGATGCAACGAAGCCTTTGCACTGACTATGGGCGACCCATTCGCCGCTATCCATATCATATTCTGTAGCTGCTTGAAGCCTTGGTGCACTCAACGCTTTGATATACGCACAGATAGAAAGAGGGATTGCTGCCTCAATTTTTTTAACGTTCGGTCGATCCATAATTGTTTTGGCATCTTTTGGAGTCCAGACCGTTAACTTATGCAGGCTTGTCTTGACAATATCAGGGTCAAACGCTGGTAGCGGCGCTTGGTCCATTGTTGGTTCTTTTACAGCACCAGCGAGTGTCTTATATTTCTCGGCATTTGGGTGACCCAACTCCAGAGCACGCCCGACCCAGTAGGCAGCAATATCGTGATCATCCTTTTCTGAATCTTCAGAGAGCGTTGAGGCAATATACAGCCCCGCATGAAGGTTTTTCCGGCAAGCGGCGGCTCTCATTAATTCTGTGGCTAGATCTGTTTGGGCCTGAGCTAGAATCAATAAGAAAGCCAACTCAACCATAGCCGGACTATGGCCTCGCACAGCACTCAACAACAAGAGATCAACTGCTTTGGTCCAACTTCGCTCGGTTCCAGCTCCTTGAGCAACCAAGGCTGTATATAGCTGTACAGAAGGCATGTGCCAACTCTTGACGCCAGCTTCTAAGATCGTAATGGCTTGGGCAACATTGCGCTCGAGGTTAATCCCTTTTAAGTAAAAATTTGCCAGTGTAAACCGCGCATCACCATGCCCATTTCCTGCAGCCTTTTTTAACCATGTTACAGATTGTTCCTTATGCCCTTCGGCACCAAGAATTGAAGCAACTTGATACATGGCATCAACATCACCTGCTTTGGCGGCCTGCACAAGCTGCTCTGGGCTCAAAGCCTGTTGATCAGTCATGGGGAATTCTCCTTCGTCAGAGACAGCTCACAAAGATATTATGTATCTTTCATTTTCAAGGCATCAATAAAGGCTGAATGCGGAATTTCAACTTTGCCGTATGTCCGCATTTTTGCTTTCCCTTTTTTCTGTTTTTCTAGCAGTTTCTTCTTCCGCGTGATATCCCCGCCGTAACATTTAGCTGTAACATCTTTTCGCATAGCAGAGATTGTTTCTCGGGCAATAACTTTACCGCCAATAGCTGCTTGAATTGGAATTTTAAAGAGCTGACGGGGAATTAAATCTTTCAGACGATCACACAGAGCACGTCCCCGGCTCTCAGCAGCACTTCGGTGAACCAACATTGAAAGCGCGTCAACCGGTTCTGCATTTACTAGAATTGACATTTTCACCAGATCTGACTGGTCATAGCCAGCCATCTCGTAATCAAAAGAGGCATAACCGCGCGACACAGACTTTAACTTATCATAAAAGTCATAAACAACTTCATTCAAAGGCAATTTATACTTTAGCATTGCACGTGATCCGGCATAAGATAGGTCTTGCTGAATACCCCTTTTGTCTTCACAGAGCTTGAGAACTGCCCCTAAATAATCATCTGGCACAAGAATTGTTGCTTCAATCCATGGCTCCTCAATGAGGTCAATTTTCACAACATCCGGCATATCAGCAGGGTTATGAAGTTCTAGGACATCTCCATTCTTCATATGCATTCTATAGATAACGCTAGGGCTTGTCGTGATCAACTCTAGATCAAATTCACGGTATAGACGCTCTTGAATGATTTCCAAATGGAGCATGCCGAGAAAGCCGCAACGATACCCATAGCCAAGTGCCATCGAACTTTCAGCCTCAAATTCAAAGGAAGCATCATTCAACCGTAACTTTGCAAGGGCATCCCGAAGGCGTTCAAACTCGCTACTATCCGCAGGAAAGAGGCCGCAAAAGACAACAGAACGACTTGGTTGGAAACCTGGTAGAGCCTGATCGCATTCTCGTTTTGATTCCGTAATGGTATCCCCTACATGGGTATCTGCAACTTCTTTAATGGATGCTGTGATAAAGCCGACTTCACCAGGACCAAGCTCTTTAACAGTCTCAGTATTAGGTGTGAAAACGCCCACACGATCCACTTTGTGTTCAGAGCCTGCAGCCATCATTTTGACGGTTTGTCCCTTTTTGATCTTTCCATCAATCACACGAACTAGAACCATGACGCCCAAATAACTATCATACCAGCTATCCACCAACATCGCTTTGAGCGGCGCATCAGGATCACCAAGTGCCGGCGCCGGCAAGCGCTCTACAATTGCATCCAGCACATCTTCAATACCAATACCAGATTTAGCAGACGCTTCAACGGCTTCTGTTGCGTCAATACCAATGACATCTTCGATTTGCTGACGCACGCGATCAGGTTCTGCTGCGGGCAGGTCAATCTTATTCAAGACAGGAACAATATCATGATCATTTTCAATCGCTTGATAGACGTTTGCCAAGGTCTGAGCCTCAACTCCTTGCGATGCATCAACCACTAGCAAAGAGCCTTCGCAAGCAGAGAGACAGCGGGAAACTTCATATGCAAAATCAACGTGGCCTGGGGTGTCCATCAGGTTCATCACGTAGTTTTCACCGTCTTTTCCTTTATATTCAAGGCGAACAGTCTGAGCTTTAATTGTAATTCCACGCTCGCGCTCAATATCCATATTATCAAGCACTTGGTTTGTCATTTCGCGATCTGAAAGTGCCCCTGTAAACTGAATCAACCGATCCGCAAGGGTGGATTTACCATGGTCAATATGAGCCACGATCGAAAAGTTACGAATGTTCTTTAACTCTGTCATTCTTTTATACTCGGTCACAGGCACGTGTCGCGCCTGACTTTCTTATTGGTTATTTAATCAATTTATTCAGGGATCACACGATCAGGAGAACGATGCCCATCCATAAAGCTCTGGATGTTGATCAAGACTTTGTCGCCCATTGCCTGTCGTCCTTCTATCGTAGCACTACCCATATGCGGCAAGAGCACAACATTATCTAATTCCAAAAGCTTAGGGTTGATCTCAGGTTCTTGCTCAAAAACATCAAGGCCTGCCCCTGCGATACGCTTCATTTCAAGCATGTCTGCAAGAGCTTCTTCATCAATAATCTCTCCGCGTGCCGTATTAATCAAAATCGCATGAGATTGTAGCTTCTTGAGACGTTCACGATTGAAAAGGTGATGTGTCTCTTCCGTGAGAGGACAGTTAATGGAGATGAAATCCATACGTCCAATCATTTGATCTAGATCTGCCCAGAATGTAGCCTCTAAATCTGCTTCAATTTCCTGAGGGAGGCGGCTTCTATTATGATAATGAACAGCGATATCAAATGCCTTGGCACGTTTCGCGACTGCCTGCCCGATGCGCCCCATGCCCACAATACCCAGGCGCTTGCCTTGTAATCTTTGGCCCATCAAAAAGGTTGGAGTCCAGCCTGTCCACTTGCCTTCACGGAGGATTTTTTCACCCTCAAGAATGCGTCGCGGGACAGCAAGCAGCAGCGATAGGGCCAAGTCAGCCGTATCATTTGTCAAAACCCCTGGAGTATTCGTCACAGGAATTTTCTTTTCGCCAATTGCTTTCATATCAATATGATTGGTACCAGCCCCAAAATTAGCAATGAGTTTAAGCTGCGGCCCTGCCGCCTCAATAACCTGCCTATCGATTTTATCCGTAACTGTCGGAACTAGAACATCCGCAGTCTGAACGGCCTCAATCAACTGCTCTCGAGTATAGGGTGTATCCGTTAAATTCAAAGTCACATCAAAAAGTTCCGCCATGCGCGTTTCAACAACATCAGGCAGTCTTCTTGTTACAATAACTTTTGGTCTTTGAAGTGAAGAATTCATCTACTCATACCCTCAGGAATTCCGAAAAAATTCCTATCGATTATCCTATTAAAAGGCTTGATGTTCTCTTCCTTATTCGCAATGATAACATGCTTATTCACAGAAGATCATTCTAAGCCACTGGTTTAGATGTCTCTAGCAGATCGTGCTTGATGGTGCAAACATTGTTGCACGCCCAAGCCCTGGATAAAGAGGATAAAATGGATTTTTCTTTAAAAAATTGCTTCCAAATAAATATCGCTGTCATTTTTACATTTTTCAGTCTGTTTATTGCTTCTAATCCAAGTCACGCACAAGAAAGAGGCGCTTCTGGATACCCTCTTCCTCGATTCGTCTCCATAGCCCATAATGTGGCCAATATGAGAACGGGCCCTAGCACGGACTATCCAATCAAATGGGTCTATCATCGTAAATATTACCCGCTCGAAGTGATTGACGAGTATGGACCATGGAGAAAAGTTCGCGACTTAGACGGAACCGTTGGGTGGATGCATACACAGGTCTTGTCAGGGAGAAGAACAGTATTGATCACTAAAGATGGGCATAGCTTGACCAAAGAACCCATACTAGGCAGCGAAAAAGCTATAATTGCCGATAAGGGCGTTATCGGTCGCATCCTCTCATGTGCCACTTCTTGGTGCCGTCTTGAGATTGACAATGTAAAAGCATGGGCCAAAACTTCGACTTTGTACGGCGTCTATCCAAACGAAGTCATTGATTAGGTTTGTTATGCGTATAGAAATTATCCCTTACACATCAGACTATAGAAATGATTTTGCCCAGATCAATTTAGAATGGCTCACTCAATTTTTTCGTGTTGAAGAAGTTGATGAAACTGTCTTAAATGATCCTGAACAGCATATTCTCGATAAGGGTGGAGAGATTTATTTTGCCCAACTCGATCAGCAGTCTATCGTTGGCGCAATCTCTCTTAAGCACCAAGGAAATGGCCTCTATGAGCTCTCTAAGATGGGCGTTACACCTGCCGCACAAGGATTAGGGGCTGGTGCTCTTATGATCAAGCATGTGATAAAACGCTTTCATGAATTAAAAGGCCGCACTCTCTATCTTGAGAGCAATGACATTTTACGGGCAGCAATCTATCTTTATGAAAAGCATGGGTTTCATCATAAACCCTTCCCGTTCGACAGCCACTTCGAACGAGCAAATGTGTATATGGAATATGAAAACGATTCACCAACGCCTGTTAACATTAGCCCTGTAGAAACAGCTGGAGAAATTGCACTCGTGAAAGGGTTTTTCAGGGATTATGCTCTCTGGCTTGAAAGTCAAACGGGTCTTTCTCTAGAATTTCAGGGCTTTTCAGAGGAAATGGCAACCTTTCCATCAAAATACCGCTGTTTACTGCTTGCTTATCAAAACAAAAAACCGGTCGGGGCTGTGGCCCTCCTTGATCATGATCCTACCATTTGTGAGATGAAGAGATTGTGGGTTAAACCAAATGTACAAAAATCGGGTATTGGAAAAGCTTTAAGTATTTGTATTATGAACAGGGCAAAAAATTACGGGTATCATACAATGCGCCTGGACAGTCTCAAGCGCCTTGCTCCTGCCGTAAGGCTCTATCAGTCTCTCGGCTTTAAGGAATGTGATCCCTATAATGAAAACCCGGAAGATGATGTAACCTATATGAGCAAAAAATTGTAGGAAAGTAACTATGGCAAATGGTCAAAAAAGACGCTTTTTAAGATATATTCTATCCTTTGTTATCGCATTTGCCACAGCTGTTGGTATTCATGCTTTTGTCTTCACTCTCACTCAAAGAGAATTGCTTTCTGTGATTATTGGAGTATGGCTTTTGCTCATGCTTGTGACATATCCTTTAAACCGCATTGATCTGGGCGGTGAAAAAAAGACAAAAGGCAAAAAAAAGAGACGTAGGTAAATAGATCTTAGCAAAAAGATAGAGGACAAAAAAAGAGCGGCCTCAAAATCGGGCCGCTCAAATCATTGATAGGTTTAATCCTATAAGCCTTCTTTAATGCGATCGAACAATTCCTTCACTGACGGTGTATACCCGTTCGAATAAAAAGGATCCGTTGCAAAGCGGAAAGCATTATGTCCGGCAAAGGCAAGGTTATGATCAACCGAGCCATCGTGGGCAATATCGTCAAGCGTTTTCTGAATACAGAAAGAGCGAGGATCAGCAAGACGTCCTGTGGAATTCTTCTCGTTATCTGCCCAGCTTGAAAAGCGGCACTGACTGAGACATCCAACACAATCCGCTTGATCTTTTCGAATTTCAGCAGATTTCTCATCACCTACAAAAATGAGTGTGTCATCAGGTGTTTTCATCGCTGTATCGTGTCCAGCAGCAATCCATTTTTCGGCATCGGCTTTATCATCGCCTTTAACCCAGAATTTCTTGCGCGCGACTTCAAGCAAAGAATTATGTTCTTCACACTGTGATTTCGCGAAAGAAATTTGACGCTGAGCACGCTCCACAAGTTCCCCAAGGAAACTGTTTTTCACAGCACTTGAGAAAAAGCCTGTAGGAGAGAAATTTTGCAACAACACATCGCCCTCTTTTAAGGTACGCAGAAGATCTTTCCATTTATCAGAAATAGGGCTTTCTTTTGTTAGAAGAGGTCGCGTACCAAACTGGAAAGAAATCTTGCCAACTTCAGGATTATTAATCCAATCCTTCCATTCATCAAGCTTCCATACACCGCCTGCCATAATAATGGGGACATTCTGTAGGCCAAATTTATCCATAATTTTTCTGAGCTCTACCACCCGTGGATATGGATCACCTGGCGCTTCGGGATCTTCTGCATTTGACAAGCCATTATGACCGCCAGCGCGCCATGGGTCTTCATACACAACGCCGCCAAGCAAGTCGCCGTATTTTTTAAAGGCACGCATCCACAGCAGTTTAAATGCCCGACCCGAAGAAATAATTGGGTAATAATGCACGCCATAACTTGCCGCTAACTCGCCAAGTTTAAAAGGCATTCCGGCGCCGCATGTAACACCGTGCACCATGTCTTTAGTTTTTTCTAAAATGCCATGAAGCGCTCTTTGAGCACCACCAAGTTCCCATAACATATTGATATTGATGAGGCCTTCACCCTTGGAAATTTCCCAAGCTTTACGAATTTGATCAATGGTCCCATCAATCGAATATTGCACCATCTCATCATGGCGCTCTCTGCGTGTGCGGCCTTTATATTCGTGTGGTATAACTTCACCATTCTCATCATAACAATCTGCGATAACGGCAGAAATAGTTCCTATGCCGCCGGCTGCAGCCCAAGCACCAGAACTCGCTCCAGTAGAAATTGAGACACCTTTACCACCTTCGATAAGAGGATAGACTTCTTTACCGCCTAAGCGGATCGGATCAATAATTGACATTTACACTTCCCTTATGGGTCCATTATACATTGTATGTATAAACCCGATTTCTTAGGATTTGCAACAGTTTCACCTGTTATCAATAGAGAAAAAACACCTAAGAATTACTAGTACATATTAAAGTGAAGAGCGGGCTGAAGCCTCACCCCGCTCTTCGAACTTTTTAGTCACGTGGACGACGCGGACCGCGTTTTCCACCACCTTTAGGCGCTTCTTTTGGAGGCGCTGCATTCGGATCAGTTTCACCAGTTTCTTGGTCAACCACACGCATAGAAAGACGTACTTTTCCGCGAGGATCAATTTCAAGACACTTGACGTAAACTTCGTCGCCTTCTTTGACAACGTCTGTCACATTCTCTACGCGCTCTTCTTTAAGCTCAGAGATGTGCACAAGACCATCTTTAGACCCCATGAAGTTCACAAAGGCACCAAAATCCATCAAGCGAACTACTTTACCTTTGTAGATAACGCCCACTTCTGGTTCAGCAACAATGCCTGTAATCCAAGCTTTAGCTGCATCAATTTCTTCAGCATTTGAAGAAGCAATGTTGATTGTACCATCGTCTTCAATGCTCACTTTAGCACCAGTTTGCTCAACGATTTCACGGATCACTTTACCGCCAGTACCAATCACTTCACGAATTTTGTCCACAGGAATTTTCATGGTTTCGATACGAGGAGCATGAGCAGACATTTCAGTACGTGTACCGGAAAGGCCCTTGCTCATTTCATCAAGGATATACCCGCGACCACGGCCAGCTTGCTCCAGAGCAACTTCCATAATTTCTCGTGTAATACCTGTAATCTTAATATCCATCTGAAGTGCTGTCAGGCCCTTTTCGGTGCCCGCAACTTTAAAGTCCATATCACCAAGATGATCTTCGTCACCTAGGATATCAGAAAGAACAGCAAAATCATCGCCTTCTTTGATCAGACCCATTGCAATACCAGAGACAGGGCGTTTAATTGGAACACCGGCATCCATCATAGCGAGGGAGGCACCACATACAGATGCCATCGAAGAAGACCCATTAGATTCTGTGATTTCAGAAACAAGGCGAATTGTATAAGGGAAGCTATCATCTTCAGGCATTACTGCATGAACAGCACGCCATGCCAATTTACCATGGCCAATTTCGCGACGGCCTGCGCCACCAAGACGACCACACTCACCTACAGAGTAAGGAGGGAAGTTATAGTGAAGCATGAAACCATTTTTATTAGTGCCATCTAAACTATCAACATATTGAACGTCATCGGAAGTTCCAAGTGTCGCGACAACAAGACCCTGTGTTTCACCCCGTGTAAACAAGGCAGAACCATGGGCACGAGGAAGGACACCAGCTTGTGCTTCAATGTCACGCACATCGTCAAGTTTACGACCATCAATACGCTTACCAGTTTTAATGATATCACCGCGTACAATATCTTTCTCAAGCTTCTTAACCAAGTCGCCCATGATCACGCCTGTCATTGGGCTGTTCTCATCTGCGATACGGGCTTCAAAGGCAGCGGCAACATCGGCTTTAACAGCAGAAATCTTAGCCACACGGTCTACTTTATCAACAGTAGCATAGGCATCACGAAGGCCAGCTTCACCGATTTTAGCAATCTCAGCTTTTTCTTCTTTCCACTCTGGCGCCTCAGCAAGATCCCAAGGTTCTTTGGCACATTTTTCTGCAAGATTAATGATCCCATTGATGACAGCTTGCTGCTGGTCATGGCCATAAACCACTGCACCTAGCATCACATCTTCAGAAAGCTCATTCGCTTCTGATTCAACCATAAGAACGGCGTCATGTGTTCCAGAAACAACAAGATCAAGCTCACTATCTTCTAGTGCTTCCTTACTTGGGTTAAGAATATATTCACCATCTTTATATCCAACCCGCGCACAACCGATTGGGCCCATGAATGGAATTCCCGAAATTGTTAGGGCTGCAGAAGCGCCGACCATAGCAACAACATCAGGTTGGTTTTCACCGTCATAAGAAACGACCGTACAGATCACCTGAACTTCGTTTTTGAAACCTTCTGGAAAAAGAGGGCGGATAGGACGGTCAATCAAACGGCAGATCAGTGTCTCTGCTTCAGTCGGACGTCCTTCACGCTTGAAATAGCCGCCAGGAATTTTACCCGCAGCATAGAATTTTTCTTGATAGTTAACGGTCAGAGGGAAAAAGTCCTGACCTGGTTTTGGAGAGCGAGCACCAACAACAGTACAAAGGACTGTGGTCTCACCCATAGATGCCATTACAGCACCGGTTGCCTGGCGCGCAACGTGGCCAGTTTCTAAAACAAGGGTGCTATCACCCCATTGAATTTCTTCTCTTGTAATATTAAACATATTTAACCTTCCGAAGTCGCGAAATAAAAGTTTCTCTACTCTTCGACTTCTTGCATTGTCCCCATGACAATACACCATTTCAAAACTACACAGGCGACCGGATCGTCATCCTGCTGAATCAATAAAACACGGCCCTTGCCGTGATTTACAAAATTAGGGGCAATAGAGTGTCTGAGACATGACCACTCCCCTTAAAAAAATAGGGCTGGTATGAGACCAACCCTATCTTAGATTACTTACGTAGACCCAGACGCTTAATAAGGCTCTGGTAACGTGCTTCGTCTTTTTTCTTCAAATAATCAAGCAAGCTACGGCGCGAGTTAACCATTTTCAGAAGACCACGACGAGAGTGGTTATCTTTTTTGTGAGACTTGAAGTGATCTGTCAGTGTAACAATACGATCTGTCAGAATAGCAACCTGTACTTCTGGTGATCCTGTGTCACCTTCTTTTACAGCATACTCTTTAATAACTTCAGCTTTACGCTCAGCAGTAATCGACATCGTCTTCTCCTTTTTAAAAACGTTACATATTGAAGACACGCAGAGGCTGAAACCCGGTTTCGATTGTCTCAGCAATTGCTACTGGACGGTTATCAAAAACCAAAATCACTGTGCCCTGCACGCTCTCAGCACCTTGAAGCAATTCTCCTTTGATCTGACGACCAAAAGATAAATCTTCCGCTTCACTTCCACTTACGGCTACCACCGGGATGTCGTCCAGTGCAGTCATAAGCGAGAGCAGAAGGCTCTGAGCCGGCGCACTATGGCTTAATTCTTCTAGTTTTTCCAGCGAAATCGCATCTTTTTCCTGAAAAGGGCCCACACGTGTTCGCCGCAAATAAGAAACATGCGCTCTAGAGCTGCATTTCTCAGCAATATCCCGCGCAAGTGACCTTATATATGTTCCTTTTCCGCATTCAACACGCAGGTGTGTTTCAAGCGAATCACTATCATGACAAAGGATTTGTATCGAATCGATTTGAACCAGACGGCTTTTGAGGACGACCTCTTCCCCTGCCCGTGCTAGATCATAGGCTCTTTTGCCATCTACTTTAATTGCACTATAGATGGGAGGTGTCTGACTTATAAGACCTGTAAAAATAGGCAACTGAGCTTCTAGCTCGGCTTTTGAAGGAAAGACATCGCTGACATCAACAACCTCGCCCTCAAGATCATCGGTCGTGGTGGAAGATCCCCACTTCATTTTAAACTCATATGTTTTTGAGGCATCAACGATGAAGGGCATCGTTTTTGTTGCTTCCCCAAGTCCGATGGGCAGCACACCTGTTGCAAGCGGGTCTAACGTCCCTGCATGTCCGGCTTTTTGAGCTTTGGTTAACCAGCGAACTTTTCCAACGACCTGGCTACTGGATAGGTTCAGCGCTTTATCGATAATAATCCAACCGTCGAGCTTTTCACCCTTGCGCTTTCTTCCCATGAACTACTCGCCAGAACCTGAAATCTCAGGAGAATCTGTACTTTCAGGAGACCCTCCGTTTTCAGAAAGATCTGATGACTTTAGGTCCCTTTGAACTTTTGGATTGCGCAGCAATCCATCAATGTGGGAAGCCTCATCAAAGCTTTCATCCAATTTGAATTTCAAATTTGGGATATATTTCATATGAACCGTTTTTGAGAGATGTTTACGCATCTCTGGCGCCGCCTCTTTCAATCCTGTAGCAACAGCTTCTAAGTCACGCCCCCCTAGTGGCATGTAGAAAATCGTCGCATTTCTAAGATCAGGGCTAACACGCACTTCAGAGACAGTGATAGAAGCAGAGGATAAACTCTCAACGGATACATCACCCCGGCTTAGAAAAGAAGAAAGGCTGTGACGGATATTTTCCCCCACTCTTAAAAGGCGGAGCCCGCCTCCCCCTTTTCTTTCACGCTCATTTCTCATGATTTTGTCCTTAGAACAATCAGAAAGCTAAATTATAGCTTTCTTTCAACTTCTTCCAGCTCATAAACTTGCAGTTCATCGCCAGCACGCATCTCATGGAAGTCCTCAAAAGTAAGACCACACTCTTGGCCACTTTCAACCTTCTTAACATCGTCTTTGAAACGACGAAGGTTTTCAATTTGACCTTCATAGACAATGACGCCGTCCCGAAGAATGCGCGCCTTAAGGTCGTTCCTAATATTACCTTCAAGAACACGACACCCTGCAGCCTTGCCTTTTTTGCCGGCCGTAAAGACATCTAGAATTTCAGCAGAGCCAATTACATTCTCTTTAAATTCTGGACCAAGTTGGCCAGCCATTGCCGCCTTCACATCATCGATCAAATCATAAATGACGCTATAGAACTTCATAGCAGTTCCTAAACTTTCCGCACTTTCACGGGCTTGCTTATTCGGACGCACATTAAAGCCTATAACCATAGCATCTGAAGCATTCGCCAAAGTAATGTCAGATTCAGTAATACCACCGACAGCCCCGTGTAGGACACGACAAGCAATGTCGTCATTCCCTGCTTTTTCAAGAGCCGCTGTAATTGCTTCAACTGACCCTTGAACATCTGCCTTCAAGACCACTTGGAAAGATTGTGTTTCTCCAGATTCTTTAAGCTGAGTAAACATTGCTTCCATTGTTTTTGGACCGGCAGCTGCCAAGGCTCTTTTCTTTTTGATCTGCTCTTGACGATAATCAACAATCTCACGGGCTCTTGCCTCGTTAGAAACAACAGCAAAGTCATCTCCTGCAGAAGGAACGCCACCAGCACCGAGAACCTCAACAGGCACAGACGGTCCAGCTTCTTTCACTTGCTGTCCTTTATCGTTGACCAACGCTCTCACGCGGCCCCATTCAGCACCAGCAACAAAGATATCACCAATTTTCACTGTCCCTTTTTGAATAAGAGTGGTTGTTACAGAACCACGACCTTTATCCAACTTGGCTTCAACAACCACACCGTTTGCAGCACGACTTGGGTTTGCTTTCAACTCCAGAAGTTCAGCTTGTAAAAGAATTTGTTCTTTCAAATTATCTAGGCCCAAACCTGTTAGGGCTGAAATTTCAACTTCCTGAACATCCCCAGAGAAGCTTTCTACGACAACTTCTTCCTGAAGAAGCTCTTGTCTCACACGATCAGGGTTAGCGCCCTCGCGATCCATTTTATTGATGGCGATAATCAAAGGAACACCCGCAGCTTTTGCATGTGCAATTGCTTCTTTTGTTTGAGGCATAACGCCGTCATCTGCTGCAACAACGACAATACAAATATCTGTAACAGATGCACCGCGTGCACGCATTTCCGTAAAGGCTGCGTGACCTGGTGTATCTAAGAAAGTAATTTTCTGACCCGAAACTTCGACTTGATAGGCACCAATATGCTGAGTAATACCACCAGCTTCACCTGACACAACATTCGCCTTACGAAGAGCATCCAAGAGGGATGTTTTACCATGATCAACGTGACCCATCACTGTGACAACTGGTGCACGAGATGCTAGATCTGTTTCATCATCTTCAGCCCCAGAGATACCAATCTCAACATCAGAATCAAGAACACGTTTTGGCTTATGGCCAAATTCTTCAACCACCAATTGGGCAGTATCTTGATCAAGAACCTCATTAATAGTGGCCATAACACCCATACCCATAAGGACTTTAACTAAGGCAACGCCTTTTTCAGCCATTCGGTTTGCCAATTCTTGAACTGTAATCACTTCAGGAATTGTAATTTCACGGCTCTGTTTCTTAGCTTCTTGTTGATCCCCTTGCTGGCGTTTTGCTTTTGCTTGCGCCCGTTTCATCGCCGCAATTGAGCGTTGACGACCGCCCTCATCACCAGAAGTTGCTTTCGCAATTGTAAGTTTTCCTCCGCGACGGTCATTATTTCCACGACCAGCTCCACGACGGTTTTCTTCAGTTTTACGTTTGTCTTTGGTTCTCTTTTGCTTACCACGGCGTTTTTCATCGCCTTCTGTAGCAGTGGCAGCGGCACTCATATCAGCCTTACGCGCTTCAGAGGCTTTTCTAAGTTGCACAGCGCGCGCTTCAAGCTCTGACTTTTTCTTCGCTTCATCTTCTTCTTTTTCGCGTGCAGCAGCTTCAGCCTCAGTGCGCTTTGCCGATTCTTTCTCAGCTTTAACACGCGCTTCTTCTTCAGCTTTCTTCTGAGCAGCTTCAGCGGCTTTCCGCTCAGCTTGTTCTTCTACGCTGCGCTTTGCGGCTTCGGCCTCTTCAAGCTTTTTACGCTCTGCATCAAGAGCAGCCTGCTTCTTCGCCTCTTCAGCCTTGCGCTCGGCATCCTTTTTAGCTTGCTCTAAAACCAGTGCACGCTTTTCCATCTCTGTATCGGAAAGCCCTCCTGGATTTGATCGCTTTTTAGGCTGAAACCCTGCAGGCTTAGACTGACCAGAGGATTTACTCTCTCCCGCTGGAGCCGTTGTACCCGGCGCATTTTTAAGAACGCGTTTCTTTTTCCGTTCTACCACAACCGCCTTACTGCGACCATGACTAAAGCTCTGACGGACTTGGCCAGTTTCAACGCCTTTTCCGACACCTAATTTTGGTGTTAATGTCAGCTTCTTATCGTCACTCATAGTATACTCTTTTTCCTTCAGCAAGCGGGGTCGTTACTCTTCCACCAATCCTGCGATTCCATTCAAACGGCTCAAATCCGCTTCTAGTTTACCAAGTGCTGCCCCTTTTAGCAAAAGAACATGCACTGCATTATCTCTTCCCAGCGCAGAGGACAAATCGTCACGTGTAAATATATCACACTCTGCTACTGGCGTATCAGTGTACCCTTGCACACTGAACTTAATCTTTTTCCGCCCATCTTCTCCTGCATCATTTGCCTGAAACAGATAAACTGGCTTACTTTTCTTACCGAGCGCTGCTTTGATTTTATCAAAGCCTGTCACAACATGACCCGCCCTTTGTTCTATACCAAGACGATCCAGCACCCTCTTTTTAAGAAGATTTTCCAAAAGAACGAGCAGTGCCTCTGGAAGCATCTGGGGGGTTACTTGGGTCTTTAGGGACCGTGCAACCGCCTTTAGTATTGTTTTTTTGTCAATCGCTTCCTCGATGAGGGAGCGATCTGTCTTTATCCAAACCCCTCTTCCTGGGAGTTTTGCCGCAAGGTCAGGCGTTAAAAGATTTTCAGGAGACAGAACAAATCGGATCATTAAATCCTTGTCCATCACGTCCCCAGATAAGATACACTTTCTCTCTGGGGATTTATCCCGTTTCTCTTTCACTAACTAACTTCCTACTCTTTCGAGACAGCCTCTTCAGCAGCCTCTTCCGTCGCAGTTTCAGCCTCGACAGCCTCTTCGCCTTCAGCATCACCACCTTCTTTAGTGGCATCACCTTCAGCAAGGTCAGCTTCATCCAACCAGCCCAAAGCCATACGAGCAGACATAATCATCTGACTCGCATCTTCTTCACTGAGACTAAAGCTGCGGAGAATTCCATCTTCCTTACTTGTGAGCTCATCAGCGGCACAGTAAGCAAAATCCTCAAGAGTTTTCACCTCTTCTTCACCCAAGGCCACCAGCATGCGAGGATTTAATCCTTCTACATCCAATAACTCGTCAGAGACACCAAGCTCGCGACGCTTATCGTCAGCTTCACGGTTTGCGCGCTCAAGGTAATCCGTAGCCCGGCGCTGAAGCTCAGAGACTAGCTCTTCTTCAAAGCCTTCAACACCCAAGAGCTCTTCCGCTGCAACGTAAGCAACTTCCTCAACTTCGGTGAAGCCTTCAGCAACAAGTAGATGCGCCAATGTATCATCAACATCCAAAGCTTCAATGAAGCGATTAGACATAGCCATAAACTCTTCTTGACGACGCTCAGATTCTTGAGCCTCTGTCATGATATCGATTGTCCAGCCCGTAAGCTGCGATGCAAGACGCACATTCTGACCGCGACGACCAATCGCAAGAGATAGATTGTCGTCAGGCACAACCACTTCTACACGGTTCCGCTCTTCATCCATTACCACTTTGGTCACGATAGCAGGCGCTAGTGCGTTCACAATAAAGGACGCAACATCTGGATTCCACTGAATGATATCAATCTTCTCACCTTGAAGCTCGTTAACAACGGCCTGAACACGAGATCCACGCATCCCCACACAGGCTCCCACAGGATCAATAGATGCATCATTTGCATTCACAGCTATTTTTGCACGCGAGCCTGGATCACGAGCAACAGAAAGAATTTCAATCACATTGTCATAAATCTCAGGTACTTCTTGAGCAAAAAGGGCTGCCATATAGTCAGGCTTTGTGCGGCTCAT
Source organism: Temperatibacter marinus (assembly GCF_031598375.1). Taxonomy (NCBI): domain Bacteria; kingdom Pseudomonadati; phylum Pseudomonadota; class Alphaproteobacteria; order Kordiimonadales; family Temperatibacteraceae; genus Temperatibacter; species Temperatibacter marinus. Next base: position 1,601,165 of record NZ_CP123872.1, on the reverse strand, counting down.
GAAAATTTGTGGGCCGCGATTTTCGCGGCGCACATCATAGATGATGCCGCGGATGCGTTCGTTATTTCTAATATGCTCACGCGGGATCACTTGATCACGACGCATTACAGCTTCTGCACGGCCTAGATCAACAATCACATTACCGTACTCAACCCGCTTCACAACGCCCGTAATAACCTCACCGACCTTGTCTTTGAATTCATTGTACTGACGCTCTCGCTCTGCATCACGGACTTTTTGTACAATCACTTGCTTCGCTGTTTGCGCTGCAATTCGTCCAAAATCCATTGGCGGCAATGGTGACGCCAAGAAGTCGCCAATCTCAGCATCTTCCTTGTCTAAGCGAGCCTCTTCGAGTGAAATCTGCGTTGCAGGCTCTTCAACTTCTTCCACAACTTGGATGACACGGAACAAGCGAATATCACCAGTCTTCTTATCAATCTGAGCACGAATTTCATTTTCAACGCCATAGCGCGAACGTGCAGCTTTTTGAATAGCCTCTTCCATCGCCTCAAGAACGATATCCCGATCAATTGATTTCTCACGTGCTACAGCATCTGCGATCTGTAGTAATTCTAAGCGGTTTGCACTGACAGCAGTAGCCATCATATTTACTCCATTGTTGCGTACAGCTTTTCACCCTGCACTTATAAGTCCGTATGAAGAAGTGACTATATGTCGCTTCGCCCCCCAGGACCAACCAGACCGTTTTGAACTGCATCAATCAGTTCGTCGGTAAGAATTAGTTTTGCTTTAGAAATCTCGCCATAGGAAATTTCTACTATCTCTTTTAGATCGGCTACTTCAAGCGTTGTAATCACATCATCAGCTGAGAGGATTTTCCCTCTAAACCGACGTCGACCATCCACAGCCTCTAACAACTCTACTTTTGCATCGAACCCTACCCAGCGCGAAAAATCTTTCGGGCGCGTTAAAGGTCGATCGATACCAGGCGAACTCACCTCAAGAAGATACTCTCCATCCAGAGGGTCTTCCACATCAAGAATGGCTGAAACTTCCCGTGATAGCTTGGCACAATCATCAACTGACATTGTGCCGTCTTCGCGTTCTGCCATAATCTGTAGAGTAGGCTTTCTGCCGCCACCATATGTGACACGCACCAATTCAAAGCCTAATTCTTTAACGGCAGTTTCGATAATCTCGGTTACTGTTATGGCTGGATCGCTCACGCCATTGCCTTTCTTTTTTCTCAACACCTGAAAATGAATGACTAAGTTTTTAGTCCAGCACCAAAAGGTGGACCGTCAGGCCCACTCCATGAAGCTTAGTTTTTCAGGAGAACTGGAGCTTCTATATAAGATTGGAACCGCTTTGACAAGAAGATTCTACCCTCTTTGGTCTGAGAAAGCCTGCAGAGGATCTGTTCCAGTATAACGGATCCCCCTCTTCATCACTTTCTAGGGCGCCGTTTAAAGATGAAATAGGTCGCTTGTCCTTCAAGGGCTTTACGAACATAACGTGTTTCAGGCCAGTCCGCCGGGCGGTTTTGCCAATCTTGGGGGCCTTCAGCTGTCCATTCGAAATCTGGTCGCTCGCTCATTTGAATATTCACCCACTCTCTGTAGATGGGATGATCCGTGCTAATCCTAAATTCAGCCCCACAAACTAAAATGCGTGAGATCTCGTCTAAATTATAAGAATTGACGAATCGTCTACGAGCATGCCTGGCTTTCGGCCAAGGATCTGGCTGCAAGAGAAAGAGGCGGTCCACACTTTCATCTGGCAACGCTTTCATAACATGACGAGCATCATCGCTATAAATCCGAATATTTTTTAAGTCTTGCTCTTCAATATCGGTCAGCAAGCCAGCAACCCCATTTAAAAAAGGTTCACAGCCAATCAACCCCACATCCGGATTATGACGGGCCTGCCAAGACATATGCTCACCCTTACCAAAGCCAATTTCAAACCATATTTTTTTAATGCCTTCTGGAAAAAGACTGAAGGCGTCAAGATTGCCTTCCGCATCTTCATCAAGGGGTACCATTAGGCGCGGCAAAAGAGTTTCCATCAACTCTTGTTTACGGGAAGATAGTTTATTACCTTTTCGACGCCCAAAAAATCGTTGCTCAGGTCGTTGAAAGTCACTTTTTTGTTTACGGTCATCAGTCATGGGCTCTCTTTATCGAATTCTGTGAGTCAAATCCAGTGATTAATTTCTTCAGTTGACCCCATTGAAAGAGCATCACATAACTATAGCTCTATGTGTATGGGAGAAATTATATGCGGTTCATCCTTATTATCTTTGTGCTCTGTTTGTCGGCATGCACATCAATGCCTAAAATCGATGGTGAAGGTCGCGCTTTCATTAAAGTCAAAGAGGGCGTCTCAGCAGATTTAATGGCCCACAGAAAATCGGTCATTACTGATCTTCGTTATACAATTTCTGTCTCGATCCCTGCTTCATATGAGCAAGATATTTCCGCAACCACAGTGATAAATGTCAACTTAACTGCCGTATCGCAGGATTTGCAAATTGATTTTCAAGAGCGATCTTCTCAGCTGCTTTTCCTGAGCGTGAACGGAACACGTCATCCCGTTCAACATGAGAAAGAACACCTCATAATCCAGAAAGAAGCCCTCACCCTAGGTGAAAATGTTATTGAAATTCGTCACCTTGTTGGCGAGTCTGCTCTGAATAGAAATTCTGAATTTTTATATACCCTCTTTGTCCCCGATCGCGCGCGAACTGCTTTCCCTATTTTTGACCAACCAAATCTAAAGGCAAGATATACACTCACCCTCAGCATGCCCAAAGAGTGGACTGCCTTGTCAGCCGCGCCAATTCTAAAGATCGAGTCAACAGATAAGAGTAAGATAATTCAATTTGAAGAGTCGGATTTGATGAGCAGCTACTTATTTTCTTTTGTTGCTGGAAAATTTCATACTATTGAGAAAACAATTAAGGGTCGCCTGATGACTCTGCTCCACAGAGAAAGCGACACTGCGAAAGTAGATAGGAATATTGATGCCCTTTTTACTTTGCACGCACAGGCTATAGATTGGTTAGAAGAATATACTGGAATTAAGTACCCCTTTATGAAATTTGGATTTGCTGTCCTTCCTGGCTTTCCTTTTGGCGGTATGGAACATACTGGGGCAATCCAATACCGGGACGCATCATTATTTTTACCTGAAAATCCATCTCAAGCCGCCCTTTTATCTAGGGCCTCTCTCATAAGTCACGAAGTAGCCCATATGTGGTTTGGAAATCTTGTCACTATGAACTGGTTTGATGATGTCTGGACCAAGGAAGTTTATGCTAATTTCATGGCAGCGAAAATCATCAATCCCAGCTTTCCTGACGTAGACCACAATTTAAACTTCTTCCTTGATCATTACCCAGATGCCTATGCGGTTGATCGCACGATCGGCGCAAATTCTATTTATCAAAATCTAGAGAATTTAAATGAAGCAGGCTCTTTGTATGGGGCGATTATCTACAAAAAAGCACCCATCATGATGCGCCAATTAGAACTTTTACTTGGTAAAGATAATTTTCAAAAAGGGATTCAAGATTACTTGAAGACTTTTGCAAATAAAAATGCCACATGGCCACAGCTTATTGAGATTTTTGATCGTTATACTGATATTGACGTTAAAAGCTGGTCCGATGTCTGGGTGAATAGTGCGGGACGTCCGTCATATAAAAACAACGCTCAAACTCTGCAGCAATATGACAGCAAAAGCCAAGGACGAATATGGCCACAGAAGATTGATGACAATCTAGGTTATGGTCTTTTTCCAGCAAACATAGAGTCGCTATATGATAATTGGGGACACTATTCTGATATAGAAAAAGGCACTCTTTTCATTAACCTTTATGAACAAATGTTGGAGAATAACCCCCTTGTCAGACCCCTAGATCTATTAAATGCTTCAGTTTACATTCTCGAACAGGAAAAAAACACCCTTCTGATCACCGAGGCTGTCAAACAGATTGAGACACTATTTTGGGGCTTTCTAGGAGAGCGGCAAAGACATGCTAAAGGCGCCTTTCTAGAGGAAACTCTATGGACGCATATGGTCCATACACCGGATCGCTCTCTCAAAGGTATTTTCTTCCGCGCCTATCAATCCATTGCCATGACAGAGAGAGGGCTTAAGCGACTAACACGATTATGGGAGAAGGATCTGACTGTTCCTGGATTACGTCTCTCTGAAGATGACTTAATTGCCCTTACAGCTATCCTTGCCATCAAACAGCCTGCGCGTGCATCTGCCTATCTTGATACTCAGAGAAGTCGAATCAAAAATAAAGATCGCCTAAGTCGGTTTGATTATTTACGCCCCACATTATCTTCAAGCAAGCGGGAGCGCTTGCAATGGTTTTATAACTTGCAGTATCTTGAAAATCGCTACACTGAACGTTGGGTATTATCTGGCATTTCCTATCTACACCATCCACTAAGACGCGAAGAAGCCGAAAAATTAATTTTGTCAAGTTTACTGCTCATGCGCGACATTCAGCTTACGGGGAGCATTTTCTTTCCCACGCGTTTCATCCAAAATACACTAAAGTATCATAGCAGTTCAAAAGTTGAGAAAACCATCAGAAGGTTTTTACAAGAACGGCGACAATATAATGCCCAATTGAGGTTGAAAATTCTTCAACCTACAGACCTTGTGCGCAGGAAGGTTAAAATCAAGAAATCTATTTTGGCGGAAAAAAAGACGAAATCTAAAGAGAATTAAGGTGCGTCATCCTCGTCGTGGCCACCAAATTCAATCTCACTCTTAGAGATTGCAAGAATAAGCATTCTAAAATGATCACGCACATTATCATCGCTAATTTGATAATAGGCCCTGACGAATTCAAGTGTCGCTCTTCTAAGAACAGTGCGATCAATTTCAAAATCCGCTGCGTGCTCAGCCATACCCTTTTTGCCATAACCACAAATCTCTTGCGGCATATCATCGAAAAAGAATCCAATCGGTGTTTCAAGAGCGCGTGCAATCCTAAACAAACGGCTGGATCCAATGCGATTAGTTCCCCGTTCATATTTTTGGATTTGCTGGAAGGTTAGCCCAACAACCTCACCCAATCCTTGCTGAGTATAACCTTTTAATGTTCGCTGCATTCGAACTCTTCCGCCTACATGAACATCGATAGGATCTGGCATAACACTTCCCAAAAAATAAACTGACATACCCCATGACTATGCATATTGAAGAACGTCTCTGAAAAAAATGCAAGTAATAAGTGACATATTCACACGAAACACACCCATAATTCAACCAGATGACGTAGAATACCTACTTATTAGCATTTAGTCTCGAGGTAACTAACGTTATAATCGCAAACAAAGGGAGAATGAGTAACAGGCATAAGGCAAGAATCAATTTCATCTGACTAGTATAGCCGGATTGAGGAATTGCTTTAGGCAGGGGCACATCCATAACAGCGGCGATATTCAAAGGAATTTCACGAATACTCCGACCGTAAGGATCTATCACGGCACTAATGCCTGTGTTAGCGGAACGGACCACTGGCAAACCTTCTTCGATGGCACGCATTCGAGACAATGTTAAGTGCTGATGAGCCTCACCCGCACTGAACCATGCATCATTGGTAATATTCAACAACCATTCAGCGCGAGGGCGCCCCTCACTAGGTACTTTTGTGGTTGCTCCCGGGAAAATGATCTCATAACAAATCAAGGGCGAGAAAGGCGGAATGTTTGGTAAAGAAATGATTTTCGGCCCGTCCCCCGGGGTGAAATACCCCCCTGTCATGCTGCCTAAACCAATTGCACTGAGAAAGTCTGGAAAGGGAATATATTCTCCAAAAGGGACAAGATGACTTTTATCATATCGTGCATAAAGTTTCCCCTCTTTGTCGATAACCATCATGCTATTATAATAGTGGACAATGCCATCTTTCACATCGACACGCGGCACCCCTGTAACAGCGAAAGAACCACGTTCAAGCAGTCGCGAGACACTGTAACGCTCCAATGAATTGATGCGATCGAAATTTTCTGTCTGCACTGCGGTTTCCGGCCAAATCAAGAGTGTTATGCCTTCAGCCTTGCCGCTCTCACTTTTCTGCCTTGATAACTGTGTATGTTTATAAAAATGATTGTCTATAAGATGTTTGCGCCATTTTAGCTGCTGCGGAATATTTGCTTGTACTAGGCGCAAGCTGACCCCCACATGAAAGGAGGTCTCTGATGTTTTTAAGCGATGAAGCCCCAGCTGGGCCAAGCTACCAAATAAAAGTGTAATCACCATGATCAATAGTGAGATTAGGCGCTTCTGTTTCGTATCGCCTTTATTCAACTGAACTATCATAAGCGGCAACAGGGCAACCAATACAGTTATGGCTCCTAATCCTATTACCGAGATATAATAAACAGACTGAGCAATAGGCAACCAATTCCCCCATAGGGAAGCCGTTATATGCCAAGGAAACCCTGTAAAGAGACTGCTTCTCAAAACTTCAAAGATCATCCATATACAAACAAACATTAAATAAGAGTGGAGAGAGTGCGATGGTCTTTTGCATAATTTATGAAAGGCTGCCGCCATAAATCCATAATAAAAGGCAAGGATGGAAACAAGCAACATAACAGCAAATGGTGCCAGTATCGCAGGAAATTGATCTTGCTTAGCAAAACTATCCCCTATCCAATGTAGCCCGATAAGCAAAAAGCCAAACCCGAACCACCACCCTCGATCAAAAGCAAGCCGCGGTGTGTCTGCATGAGAGACAAAGATGTACAAGAGTGGAAATGTGATGAAAATGACCGGTGCGAAATCATAAGGCGCAAAGGCCAAAGCATATAGCATGCCTGTGAAGAACAGTACCAGGCGTACAACCCAGATGCCTGAGCCAGAAATTTTTTGCTCTACAGTCTTTATAAAGGAGGTCATAGCGCTTTCACAGGCCTCAGCTCGTTGTCGTAATATAGTTGTTTTTTTTAAGAGTGCCTGATCTCTCAGTAAAAAGCAAAATTAAATCTGTTTTTCTTTTCTCTTAGAGAGTTTCTTGGTTGCGTTTTTTGTAAGAGTTGCTTTGGGGCTCATGATACGCACTTTATGAATGCGTCGCGGATCAGCATCAACGACTTCAAACTGGTAGCCGTTTTCGTGTTTAACACGTTCGCCAATCTCAGGAACACTGCCTGCGAGCGCAAAGACTAAGCCACCGACTGTATCGATGTCCTCATCATCATCAATATCCATGAAGGACTGCGACAAGGCATCTTCAAGGTCTTCCATTTCAAGCCGGGCATCTACAAGCCATGTATCTTTACCCATTTTACGCACTTGTTGAGTCACATCGTCATCATGTTCATCTTCAATTTCCCCAACGATTTCTTCTACAAGATCCTCAATTGTCACAATCCCATCTGTCCCGCCATACTCATCAACGACGATGGCCATATGAGTTCTATTTTGGCGCATCTTTGCTAGCAAATCCATGACACGCATTGAGGCCGGCACAAAAAGAACTGACCGTTGTATGGTCATCAAAGAGAACCCATCAAAACCAGCTTTAGAGTAATCATTTTCCGTCAAAAGTTTCAGCGCATCTTTCACATGAACCATCCCCATAACATCATCCAGATTACCCCGGTATACAGGGAACCTTGAATGTCCTGCTTTAGAGAAAGTCTTCAATAAATCTTTTAACCCAATTTCCATATCAACAGAGATAATATCAGCGCGAGGAACCATGACATCATCAACCCGTAGTTCTCCGTAATTAAGAACATTAAAAAGCATTTCCTTTTCATCAGCCCCTAAGGACTTGCCATTGGTGTCTTCCTCATGTTCTTCAAGGGCTTCCTCTACACTTTCCCTAAGCGTAGGTTCACTCCCTTTTCTAAAGAGAGACTTGAGACCTCCCCAAAACCCCCCTTGTGCGGGAGGCAAGCTATTTTCTTTGCCGTTAAGCCCACTTTTCTGTGGCTCAGACATTATCTCTCTCCTTTATAAGGGTCATCGATCCCATAGCATGTTAAAATATCTCGCTCTAGCGCTTCCATGATTTCTGCTTCTTTATCTTCAATGTGATCATGGCCAAGCAGATGGAGCATTCCGTGAACAACCAGATGCATTGTATGATCCAACAGACTCTTAGATTGTTCTTCCGCTTCCCTTTTACAAGTCTCATAAGCAATAAAAATATCGCCCAAGAGAACCGGAGGCCCCCCTGTTTTAGCCTGTGTATAAACAGCATCCAGATCTTCTCTTTCGTAGCTATTGAAGGAAAGCACATTGGTTGCTTTATCTTTATGGCGATAGTCTCTATTTAAGTGGTGGACGGCCTCGTCCAGTTGAAACATTATACTCACTTCAGCAGCGACTGAGGCATCTGGCGCAGCCTTACAATAGGCTGTTTCAATTAATTGATAAAATTTGGGAATAGACTCAGTCAAAGTTCGCCAAGGAGACTCGTCCATGATGATCTCAGCGGCTACAAATGAAGTACTATCAGGGTCAGAAGAATAAAACCCCTCTTCCACTTGAGAAATATCACCCACCGGTCGATCCGATCAAGATACTTTCAACAGACTTAGTCATCTCTACGTGGATCATTATCATAAGCATCAACAATACGAGCGACTAAAGGATGTCTCACCACGTCTTTACTTGTAAAGCGTGTCACAGCAATGCCCTTTGTTTCTTTTAATAAATCGAGCGCCTGCCCTAAGCCTGACCGACACCCTCCAGGTAAATCTACCTGCGAAGGGTCACCGCAGATTACCATACGACTGTTTTCACCAAATCGAGTCAGGATCATTTTCATCTGCATTGAAGTCGTATTTTGGGCTTCATCCAAAATGACAAAGCTATTGGAAAGAGTTCGTCCCCTCATATAAGCAAGAGGCGCAATCTCGATTTCGCCAGAGGCCATTTTTTTGGCCACTTGTTCCGCAGGTAACATATCATAAAGAGCATCATAAAGGGGCCGCAAATATGGATCAATTTTATCCTTTAGATCGCCTGGCAAAAAGCCCAAGCTCTCACCCGCTTCAACAGCAGGGCGTGACAAAATGATACGATCAACATTGCCCGCAATCATATTTGAAACTGCCAGTGCAACTGCAAGATACGTTTTCCCTGTTCCTGCAGGGCCAACACCAAAAACCATGTCTTCTTTAAGCATCGAACGAATATAATAAGCCTGTGCAGGTGTTCTCGGCTGAATGACACGATTTCGAGTATTAATTTTCAGGCTACCCTGATCATCTTCTTTGATCCGTTTACTGCCACGGCCCTGAATAACCTTCTGTTCTGGACTATTGCGGTCGCCGCTAATCATCCTGACAACACCGTCCACATCTGCAATATCAAGGGCGTGGCCTTGTTTAGCCATTTGATAGAGATCCCTCAGCGCTTTTTCTGCAAGAGTGCACCCCGCTTGACTGCCATTTAAAGTGACTTGATTGCCTCTATTAATAAGAACAATGCCAAGCTTTTCTTCTAAATGCGCCAAATGACAATCATGTTGACCAAAAACAGTCGACAAGAGCCTATTATCTTCAAAAGCAATTTTTTTGGAAATGGGAGTCGTCTCATTCATGCTTGATTGAAGCGACCCTTGATCTTTTTGACCGCCAGCGCGGTTTGACTTGCTATTCCCATTAGCGGGATAAGGTTTGCTTTGCATACCTATTCATCATCTCCTGGCGTTCCTCGCCAACCCCATTAGTCAGCGACTAGAACGGCTTTGAGACTATGGGGTCCAGCTTCAAGAATTTCCACCTCAACCATTCGTCCCATGAAACTATTGTATGCTTTATTCCCTGTCTCGTCCAGTGCAATATTCTCTTTAGAAAGATCCACATGCACGGCCTGCAAATAAGGGGAACGGCCAATAAGTTGGCCCTCTTGTTTGCCCGGTCGTTCCAGTAAAATCTTCATCTTTTTACCGACAGACGTTGAATTAAATTCAATTTGTTGCTCTGTTAGCAAGGCTTGCAAGCGAGCCAAACGTTCTGCTTTCACTTCTTCTGGTACTTGATCTTCGTCAGTAGCAGCAGGGGTCCCAGGTCTTTGACTATATTTAAAACTATAGGCCTGAGAGTATTTGACATCCCTCACCAGTTGTAATGTATCTTCAAAATCCTGATCTGTTTCACCCGGAAAGCCCACGATGAAATCACCGGAGAGGGCAATATCAGGGCGCATTTCTCGCAAGCGCCCAATCGTCGACCGATACTCATCGCCAGTATGTCGACGATTCATTGCTTTCAAAATTTTATCCGACCCACTTTGAATAGGCAAATGAAGGTACGGCATACAACTCTCAACATCTCTATGAGCCGTCAACAATTCATCGTCAATTTCAGTCGGATGAGAGGTTGTGTAACGCAACCGTTCAATGCCATCGATTTTATCTAATTCCCGAATGAGTGTCCCTAAAGTTGTCTCTCCGCCGTTTCCATCATCGCCGTGATATGCGGAAACATTTTGACCGAGCAATGTAATTTCGACAACACCCTCACTGGCCATACGTTTTGCATCGCGAATAATATCTGCCGATGGCCGTGAATATTCTGCACCGCGGGTATAAGGGACGACGCAAAATGCACAAAATTTATCACAGCCTTCTTGAACAGTAAGAAAGGCCGCAGGACCCTTGGCTTTTTCAACTTTAGGCAAATGATCAAATTTTGCTTCAACCGGAAAGTCTGTATCAAGAACGCGGGCAGAGGATTTATCTTTTCTCTGCTCTTTTACATCTTTAAGAAGTTCAGGCAGTCGGTGATATGTTTGGGGGCCTATTACCATGTCTACGACTGGCGCACGGCGCATCATTTCTGCACCTTCAGCCTGCCCAACGCAACCAGCGACCGCAATAACCATTTCTTCCCCGTTTTTGGTTTTCCCATCTTTATGGGGGCGCAGACGACCAATGTCAGAATAAACCTTCTCCGCCGCTTTTTCACGAATGTGACACGTATTCAAGATCACCAAATCAGCATCGTCAGGCTGCTCAGTAATTTGATAACCCTCAGGCCGTAATACGTCTTCCATCCGCTCACTGTCATAGACATTCATTTGACAGCCATAGGTCTTAATATAAAGCTTCTTGCTCACGGTCTATTCTCGTCTCTTTATTCAGGCTAGATAATAGCACTAGGCCATGCTTTGCCTATCGTTGGAAATTTGCGCGGAACCTATCATTTTACATAGAAGAGTCAAGTAAAGTCGCGGCAAAGCAGACTTTTTACTCAAAATTAAGCACGATCTCTGTGAGTCTGAGATAACCCTTCGGCAATGACGGCCTCACATTGCTGAGCTAATTCTTTGCGACACACACCTTTTTCACAGAAGATTGGCTCATGGAAATCAACGCGCACCCGAGTAGAAACACGATTAAGGGCTAATTTAAAATGTGACCAAAACCCCACTTCACCGATCCAGCCTATATGGGTCCGTTTTGCACGCAGAACAGCTAAGTTATTGGCATGTGTGAAGCTGAGTGTTATGGGTTGGACAGGCAGGTCCCCGTCCTGTCTAGAGAGGATCATTTCAACCACAGCAAAGAGCGTCGATTTGAACCGTTGAACATGCACACCTCTTGTTGTCGTGCCTTCCGGAAAGAAAATAAGCCGATCGCCATTTGAAATCCTTTGGGCCATCTCTTCGCTCTGACGCTTAGAGTCTGAGCGTTTGTCCCGCCGTACATAAATCGTTTTCTGCAGATCCACCACAGATTTCATCACAGGGTTAGAGCCTACTTCTGCTTTAGAGACAAAACTAGCATGCTTTACGACAGCCCCTAAAATGAATATATCTTTCCAGCTGATATGATTACTCACATAGATGGCACCTCGCCCCCGAAGAGGCTGCCCACTCACGTCAATAGTTAACCCAAGAACACTACAAATAGAGCGATGAAACCAATTGGGAATGATCCACCAGAACCACGGCAACAAAAACCGAAAAACAAAAGCAAGTGGCACAGTGATCACAACAACAAATAAGAGAAGAAACAGACGAAAATATCCACGCAGTGACAAAGCAGGATCAGAACTATTCGCTTTCTCTGTCACAAGGAAATCCTTCAAAATGCAGCAGGCTTATCGAGTTTATTCGCCACTCTTAAGAGGAACACCGTAGAGCTCCATTCGATGATCAATCAATTTAAACCCAAGCTTGCGGGCGATTTCTTCCTGAAGCTTTTCAATTTCGTCATTATGAAATTCTAAAACTTCTCCGCTCTCAAGATTAATCAAGTGATCATGATGTTCATCAGAGACAGGCTCATACCGACTGCGTCCATCTCTGAAATCATGGCGCTCTAGAATACTCGCTTCTTCAAAAAGTCGGACAGTTCTATAGACTGTGGCAATTGAGATCCCACTATCAACTTCGTTGGCACGGCGATGCACTTCTTCAACATCAGGATGATCATCCGCATCACTAAGAATACGGGCAATGACTCTGCGTTGATCAGTCATACGCATGCCTTTTTCCAAGCAAAGTTTCTCAATTGTACTTGGCTGATCTGAAATACCCGTCATGGCCCTACCCTTACATTGATCTTTTTTATAAAAATTGGACATGAAAGTATAAGCCCCCACATCTCTCGCTTCCGTCTTTATGTAACCCTATTGCTGTGCAGGGTCAAATATTACTGGTGGAAAAAGAGTGATTTACTCATATTTTATCAAGAGGCCTTTTTACCAAGACCAATTTCCTTTGCAAGCGACCGCCGTCTTAAGGCATAATTTGGCGCAACCATTGGATAGGATGACGGCAGCCCCCATTTAGAGCGATAGTCATCTGGCGACATATTGTAACGGGCTTTAAGATGACGTTTCAAGAGTTTGAGCTTCTTGCCATCTTCTAAACAGACCAAATAATCGTCCGTAATCGATTCTTCAACCGAAACAGCAGGCATCAATGCCAGATCGCTGGTTTTTTTTGCACCTTCTAGCTCCGATAACACTGTGTACACAGAGGTAATCATCTCAGAAAGGTCACTTTTAGGCAGTGAATTATTTGAAACATAAGAGGATACAATATCCACCGTATATTCTAATAATTCATCCTTATTCGTGTCCACGCTACTCATCAGCGTCTCCTCAAAATAATTCAGAAAGACCTACCTGGGTCCGTGTTATTTCCCTTAACCCGTCAGATAGTTTCCGTGAATCATGAATGACTTTTATGTAATAAGACTAAATTCCCTTTTACTCTTAAGGAGTAAAATAAAAAAACAACGAAGCGAAGTCAAGCTGTTGTAAACCTTAAGTGAAAATACAAGTTATACTATTTTTAAAGCCATGGTGACCGCATGGACTTTCGTTCCATCTGTTAGGGTATAATAATTTCTCCGTAAGCCAGTCTGATAAAATCCATGTCCTTCATAGAAATTTATGGCTCGCTCATTATTTTCTCTCACTTCAAGATATAAATCTTGAATCCCATTATCCTTCAAATACCGCCTTAAAAGATGCATGACTTCCCCAGCAAGCCCCTGCCCTTCATAGGCTACTTCTAGGCCTAGAGAAAGCAATTCCGCCTCCCCAGCAACACAACTAAAAGTTACTAAACCGATCGGCTCTTCCCCCACATAAACAATATTTAAAGCCGATGTTGGCAAAATCGCCAAAGCTGAAAAATCATTCACAGACCAAATTCTTTCACGGTGTGGGCCGAAGATTTTTTTATGCAACTGCGCCAATAGCGTGAGGGCCTGCAGATTATCCTTGAGAACAGGAAAAAGAGAAATACGGGCTTTAAGGCGCGTCATGTTTCATCATCTCAGGCGACAATGGAAAGAGGCTTTTTGCCTTAATCGCATCTGCCTCTCTCATATAGTGCGGGACTGGCAAAAATTGTTCAGGATCCAAGTCAAAAGCAGCATGAGCAATCCGCTGAAGGTCAGCATGATCTTTCCCTAGTTGAATAGAAGAACAGGATAGCTGAGGAAAGACTTCTTTCAAAAGCCCAGCACCCGAACCAACAAGATAATGGGCTTCGCTAAAGTCTTCACAGAAGGTAAAATCTATCTCTTCTGGAAAGAGATTCTCTGCATTTTTGAGACTCTTTAAATGAGGGCCAGATATGAATGGTTGATAAAAAACTTGTCCCCCTCGGCCGAGAAGCGCCACATGAAATATTGCCTTTGCTGCGCCGTCATCCTTAACCTCTGAAAGCGCAGCAGCCATCAAACTGCTTATCCCAATACAGGGAATTGAGCGCGCAAGGGCGATACCTCTTGCTGCGGATAATCCCACACGCAGTCCTGTAAAAGAACCGGGGCCAATTGTCACAGCCACGCGCTCTAGAGATCGATAACCCTCTTCCGTTGAGTCAAAGCCAAGATCAGCAAAGAGTTGTTCAATCGCTGGCAACAGATGTTCTGCATGGCCGCGTTTGAGGTGCTGAGAAAGATGAGCAGATGTCTCTCCTGCTTTGTCAGACACTCCAACAGAGCACCACTCACCGCTGGTATCAATGGCTAGGCATAAAGTCATGATCTGGCCTTTCAGGTGGTTTACACAAGGGATGCTGCTTCAGCAAAGTCTAGTCGAGGAGATCTTGGAAAAAGAGATGCAGGATCCCCATATCCTAAACCACAAATGAAATTTGATCGTATCTCAGTCCCTTCAAAAAACAGAGAATCGACCATTGTATTATCAAAACCAGACATGGGACCACAATCAAGCCCTAGCGCGCGAGCCGCCAACATCAGATATCCCCCTTGCAAGGTTCCATTCCTAAAGGCTGTCAGCTCCTTAACATTTCTATCCTCGAACCATGAGGGTGCTGTAGAATCATGGGGAAAAAGCTTAGGCAGGTTGGTTGCAAAATTCATATCATGCCCAATAATTACAGTTACAGGCGCAGCTAATATTTTTGCTTTGTTACCCTCCATAGCACAGTCAGCCAAAAGTTTCTTCTTTTCTAACGACTGTACAAAAACAAAACGCGCAGGAGAACAGTTAGCACTTGTGGGGGCTAGCTTGACTAAATCATAAAGCTTATGAATTTTTTCTAGAGCGATAGGGGTATCATGCCAGCCATTCATACTTCGTGCAGACATGAAAAGTTGGTCTAAAGATGCTTGGGATAATTCAGTCATGGCTCTCTCTTCCCTGTTTAGAGCAGAATAAATCTATTTTATTGAAATTCAAATGCTTCTTTACATTCTATTCACTTTCAGTCAATTTTTATAAGATATCAGAGAAACCGGAAAGAAAAAGCAGTGAAGACATCCTTCTCACCCGTTACTTTCGTCATGATAGGCCTTTTGTGCCTCTGTCATTTTGCCCTATCCCTCAGAGTCATTGCCCAGGTCAGTGCCCAAGACACTGCCCAAGACACTGCCCAAGTCACTGCCCAAGTCACGGGACTGGAAGATCGCTCGGCAGTTGTTTATGTTTATCACCGTTTTGGGGAAGATAAATATCCATCAACAAATACACGCCTTGAGCAAATAGAGGCGCAAATTGCCTTCCTTCAATCTGAACCCTTCAATTTTTTAAGCTTAGAGCAGTTCATTCATCATATGACCGCAGACAAGCCCTTCCCGCATAAAAGCGTGCTTTTTACAGTTGACGACGCTTATAAATCCGTCCTAACAGAAGCGTGGCCAAGGCTAAAGGCTGCAGGCATCCCACTCGCTCTCTTTGTTTCAACTGACATTATCGATCAAAAAATTCCCGGCTATATGTCATGGGATGATATTCGTTTTCTCATGCAGGAGGGTGTAGCCATAGCGCACCACGGGGCAGCTCACATGCATATGGTGCATCGCGGCATTGAAGCAGCCGAAAAAGATCTAGATAAAGCCAGTAAAAGATTTATGGAAGAATTGGGCTTTGTTCCCAAAGCATTTGCATATCCCTACGGTGAATACAGCAAAGATATCCGCAATATGGTTGCAACAAAAGGATTTGACCTTGCCTTTGCCCAATATTCAGGGGCTGCTGGCTTGAATTCAGATTTGATGAGTTTACCCCGCTTTGCTGTTAACGAGCGGTATGGAAAAATTGGCCGCTTTCAACTGATCTCTCGGTCAATCGCCCTCCCAGTTTCTGCCGTGACACCTGAAGATCCATACATCGAGAACCCAGCGCAAAACCCGCCGATGATCGGCTTCACTCTAGAGAAAGACATTGATGCGGCAGCCATGACCTGCTTTCCTAGCCATTTAGGCGGTGAAACAGCAACCATTCTTAAACCAACAAATTCGCGCTATGAGATAAGATTCGAAAAGCCACTTCCCAAAGGACGCAGTCGGTTAAACTGTACTTTATTGGCTGGCAATAAACGGTGGTATTGGTATAGCCGATATTTTCTCGTCCCAGGAGGAAAATTAGACTAGCATTATAGAAGTTGTCTCAAAAAAAGCGGCATATGCCGCTTAATCTTTTCCTCGATATCTCAGCTTTATATGGCTTGAACATCCACAATTTCCGGGATGTAATACTTCAAAAGATTTTCAACGCCCTGCTTTAATGTAATCGTTGCACTGGGACATCCAGAGCAGGCGCCCTGCATTTTGAGATAAACGACCCCTTCCTGAAACCCATGATAGAGAATATCCCCACCGTCCTGCGCAACTGCTGGTCGAATTTTTTGATCCAATAAATCTTTAATTTGCAAAATGATTTCAGCATCTTCAGGATTATCTTCCATCCCACCTGCGACTTCGATTGAGCCCTCGATTACGGGCTGTCCTGTCGTAAAAAACTGCATAATAGAAGAGAGGACAAGAGGTTTTAAATCAATCCAATCTTCAGCCTCTTCCTTAGTGACCGCAATAAAATCTGCTCCAAGAAAAATAGATTTAACACCTTCAACTGCGAGCAAGGCAGTCGCGAGAGGAGACACAGCCGCTTCTTCGTCTGTTTCAAAAGTCATAGAGCCTGTTGGCAGGACAGCTTGACCTGGTAAAAATTTTTGTGTTTCTGGGTTCGGCGTTAACTCTGTTTCAATAAACATCATGGGTCCAATCATTTTGCATCGAAAACTTTTCCTGAAGTTTTCCATCTGTCATGTCTGTCATATAGCATCTAAATTTCTAATTTCAATCACACCCGGCAAAACTTCTCTCATTTGAGCATGGTTTTTTCTAAAGACTTGAGACTGGTGTCAAAATAACCCCGGCCCTGGTGCAACCGATTAACAATAAGAGCACCTTGGATTGTCTCAATGATTTGTCTGCTTTGAGTCACGCTCTTTTCAGGTGCTATCCCTTTGCGTACAAGCGCGTTTGCCAAAGCTTCTGTCCAGTTGTCTATGGCTTGTTTCACTTGCTCTCCAAAAAGGCTAGCCCCTTTCCCAACCATCAAACTATTCATCAAACAAGTAGGTGTGTCCCCATCATAATAGGCCATGACACCTTCCAGGGACTGAGAAATAGCATCTTCACCACTTAAACTCTGATTATTAAGCGGCGCTAAAATCATTTGCTGCATCTGGCGCCCGGCATACGCCATTACATAATGAGCCATATCAATTTTTCCTTTTGGGAAATGATAATATAAACTCGCTTTGGATAATCCGCAGGCTTTAGAAAGCATTGAGAGAGATGCCGCTTCATAGCCATATTGTTGAAAGAAAGGAAAAAGCACTCTCGCCAGTCCAGTTTTAGACAATCTTTGTTTCTTCATTCTTCGAATACCTATTACGAATAGCTGAAAAAATTCTCACTATTCCCCTACAAATCAGCTGACTCTATCGCCTGGAAAATACCCTACCAAACATTCGGTAAAATATCAACTGAATCAGAACACCTTCTTGATATCTATTAAGATCACTATGAATGCATTGCTGCGAAATTTCTAAACCAACCGATCGGTCGGTAATAAAAGAGAACCTCAGCCAATGAGAGCTTAAGCACCTCACTGCCTATATCTAGGCGACAGTCCGCAATGCTTTACGAACAGTTTCAACTAGCGTTTCAAGCACCGT
This sequence comes from Temperatibacter marinus, assembly GCF_031598375.1. NCBI lineage: Bacteria > Pseudomonadati > Pseudomonadota > Alphaproteobacteria > Kordiimonadales > Temperatibacteraceae > Temperatibacter > Temperatibacter marinus. The sequence goes on along the minus strand of NZ_CP123872.1, from coordinate 1,583,252 downwards.
TTCATCACTGGTTAATATGGGGGATAAAGCTAAATTGTCGCCGTTTGAGCGAACCATAACCCCCAGCTCGTAGCATTTCATGAAAACATCAAAAGCACGAGCTCCTACAGCGTCTCCACGCCTTTCAATCGTAATCCCAGCAGCAAAACCCATATTGCGAATATCCTCAACATAAGGTTCCCCCTTGAGACTGTGAATTGCCTCTTCAAAGAAAGGGCTTCGGGCACTGACTTGATCATAAACAGCCTCCTCTTTATAGACCGCTTGTGCTGCAAGACCCGCAGCTGTTGCAAGGGGATGGGAAGAGTAGGTATAACCATGAAAAAGTTCAATGCCTGGGGCGCTTTTTTCCATAAAACAAGAATAAATATCTGATGAAACAACAACTCCTCCCATTGGGACTGCGCCGTTATTCACACCTTTAGCAAAAGTACACATGTCCGGCTCAACACCAAAATAGGAGGCGCCATTCGCCTGACCAAGGCGTCCAAAAGCAGTGATGACTTCATCAAATATCAACAAAATACCATGTTTTTTAGTGATCGCACGCAGCGCTTGCAAATACCCTTTTGGCGGTAAGAAGACACCGTTTGAACCAATCATAGGCTCTACGATCACGGCAGCAATTGTGCTTTCATCATGTAAGGCTATCATCTCTTCAAAAGGCTTTAAATAGACGAGTGGGTCAGAAGTTGCTTCCCCTTTTGAAAACGCATCCTTTGACGCATCATAAGGAAATGGCATGTGATCAACACCAGAGAGAAGCGATCCAAACATTTTTCTATTGTTTACCATCCCACCCACAGAAATTCCGCCGAACCCAACACCATGATATCCCCCCACGCGCCCGATCAACCGAGTACGGCTTGCCTCGCCATTGGTACGGTGATATGCAAGCGCGACTTTCAACGCTGTATCAACGGCTTCTGATCCGGAATTGGTAAAAAATACATGATTGAGCTGCCCCGGAAATTGCTCTTGGATAATGTGGGCTAGTTCAAAGGCTTGTGGATGTGCAAAATTGAACCCTGTTACATAATCAAGTTTAGCTGCTTGATCTTGAATTGCTTCTGTAATTTTAGGGTGACCATGGCCAAGGTTGGAACACCACAGTCCTGCAAAGCCATCTAATATTTTTCGACCATCTGTCGTATAGTAATAAAGGCCTTCAGCGCGATCAATGAGACGGGGATTATCTTTAAAAGCTTTATTGGGAGTAAAGGGCATCCAATAGGCGGAAAGATCATCATTCTTTATAATATTCTCGGCTTGATTTTGAGCACTCATTTAAACCTCTTTAACTACTAACCGGGTAAATCTTCTTCTAGGATTGTCATGTGGAATTGATATGATACTTCGTCCTCATCATCATCTCTATAGATAACACCGACAAATTCGTCGCCGATCATCACTTCTACAGAATCGCTTGCATTGGGGCGTTTCATTACTTTAATGAGATTATTGCTAAGGCTAGATCTTAAATAGCCTTGAAGGTTAGTAATTTCAGATGCTTTCACGAATAGCTCCTATTCCCTATATATCAACCTTTTCAAAGGGAACTCCCCCTGAATATTAATCATGGTTATGAGCGAAAATCTTTCTTTTTGCAAGTCAAAGCAGAGACAAAGATACGATTTTCAAATAGAAGACTTGCAACTCGTAAAACCAGAGCTAAAATAGTCAACATATTAAACGCTTAAAGGGTATTTATGGAATTCGACGATGAAATGCTGCAGCAGTTTCTAGATTATTTAGATGGATCTGCAGCAGATTTAAAATCTCATACTGAAGCGATTATGAAGGCTGAATCCGTGCCAGAGGATCAAGTCGAAGGCTTTTATGGTGTCGCCCATAATCTAAAGGGCATGGGCATGACCTTTGGATACAATCTCTTAACAGAGATCGGTGCGGATTGCTGTAAATACATCAAAGAATTAAAGACAAAATCGGATGCCGATGCGAATTTACTGGCTGACTATTGCAAGGTTTTCAATCTCATTATTGAGCACCGTATTTCTGGGGATGGCGGAGAAAAAGGACAGGCCATAGTCGCGCGCATGCGCGAAAAAACAGCTGCAGCATCCTAACGAGTCAAATCCAATTCTGCAGATCCTATAAATCTTTTACACGATCCCCATAATGGTGCCACTCTTGCCGTCCGCCTTTATTTTCAATGACATTTTGAAGCGCCGCTACAACCCGGCGCTGATATTTCTTCCCAGAATCTTCCAATAAGAAATCCAAGGCTTTATCGAAACTAAATCCGTCTCGATGTGCACGCGATGAAACCATGCCCACAAAAGCATTGGCAACAGCCAAGACCCGAGCTTCTGTCAAAATCCCATCCTCAGATAGCCCTTCAGGGGCACCCGAGCCATCCCAATGCTCTCTGACTTGGCGCAGAGTAGCTTCGACAGGGCCACCAAACTCTAATCCTCTCAGTAGATCAGCCCCTTTATCCATACTTTCACGAACCAATGCCAATTCTGAATCGTCCAGAGGTGTGGTTTTAGTGAGAATTTCCGGAGGAACAAAAATCTTACCAAGATTCATCAACTGTCCTGCTGTCCTTACAGTTTCTGCGGCGCGCTCATCAAAACCCATCTCTGCCATAATCACGGGAGCCACCTCTGCCACTCGTGCTGAATGATATTGGCTCCACGGGTCACGAGCATCAATAATTTGTGTGAGGGTTTTTACCAATTGTTGCAAATTTTGCTCAGCAGTCTTCTGCGCCGTAACCAGATCAGTAATGTCTTGTAAAACCAACAAAGCTTGTTGATCATCACTTTCATCCCTTGAGAGAGGCAATGTATCCACTTGCATATTCATGATGCTTTCTGCAGTTGAAAGATCCACAACTTGAGACTGAGCCTTCCCTCGCATTGCCTGCATTAATGAAGTTTCAAAGAATGCGGCCTCCTCAGCTTTAAAAGCTGTTTCAAAGCGCCTGCCGACAAGGTCTGAAGCAGGCAAGTCAACAAGATCTCCCAACTTTTCATTGGCAAAAGTTATCTTTTTATCTTCATCGATGGCTGCGACCGCTGCAGGCTGGCTGTCGCTCACCCGTTGCAAGAAATGGCTGAGCTTTTCATTTTCCGCTGTTAATAAGCGCTGAGCTCCATATGCCTGTTCCAAGCGTGAAGAAACGCCGTGGCGCCACACCATTACAAGCACTACTAAGAGAGCAAATACGGCGAGCGATAGAGTTATGATGAGTCCATTGCGCCTACTATTAATGTCAGCCAATGCTTCCTCAGCCGTAATGGACCTGACTAAAATCCAATCTACAGGTGCTGAAAGCTCGCGTCCTGTCACTAGAACATCTTTCTCGGCGTAATTCGGAAACTGCCCTCTAGCGCCGGGTCTTTTCAAGGCAAAAGCCGCCGCCCTATCATCATAATTATCGCCAATACGGCCACCATCCTTTAAAGGGGTTAGAGGACGAATTTGTCGATCTGTATTGCCTGCAACCACCAGGTAACTTTCTGCGGTCTGGCTAAAGTCACCTGGCTGCTCTAATAAAGAAAAGAAGTCTTCTCCTAAGTGCCGCGCGCCGATTAACCACAAAGGAGAGCCGCCACTATCCATTCCATCAATCACTTTTATAGGAGCCCCTATAATCAGAACAGGAGATTTATTAATCACACGAACCGATATAAAGGACTGTATCGCAGCAGCGTTCCAATCCTCAGCTTCAATCATGGGCATGCCAGATGTCTGCAATAAAGCTGAAGCATCGGCCTTGAAGATCCCGAGTCCTGCTCGTCTCGGTCTATTTATATTCGCCGCAATTTGGTCGAGTGGTGTTTTCTCGTGAAACCCAGACCTCGCGGCGGCCGCATTAAGAAAATTAAAAGTATATCCCCGTTGCTCGCTCTCCCCTGCCATGGCAATTTCACCCGCATAAAGACCCAATGTCGCATTTCGCGAGATTTCCTCAACCTCTTTTAAATGGCGATTAAGCCAAGCTGAGAGAACAACACTTCTAGATTCAGCAACCAAATCTAAACGATCATACCATGCATCAATATCTTGATCTCGCTGACTGTTAGCAAAAGAGAAGATAAAATAAAATCCAACAACTAAAGCTAGGCATAAAGATATAAACACACCCCTCAGTCCACCTATGGGATTTGATATTGCTTTTGATTGTTCAGACATTTGATGTCCCCTTATGGATCACATTTTGCATACAATTGTATCATCTTTCTTTTATGGTACATATTATCGTGCTAATCAATGAAGGACTGACTTGAGTTTTGTTTTAAGATCCGTAAAGAGGTTTCCATCTAGATGACTATGCTAAAATTGTCCCATACGTCTCTTCCTAAAGCAGGCATCCTCTTTGCAGTTATCCTTTATACGCTGTGCGCACCTTTTTTAGCCCATAGCCAAGACAAGAGCAAAACTGAGCAAGCAAAAGGAACATCCTTCTTTCGGCCTTCATCAGATCAACCTAAGGCAACAGGACTATTTGGTTATAGAGAACTTCGCTATACAAAAATGGGGGGCTTTAAAAAATGGCTTAATGTTCTTGAGCGTCAAAATGTCCCAGCACAAGAGCAAATTCGCGTCGCTAAAACGAAGTCGACAGTAAAGGGGCGCAATACAATTCGCCTCCCTAACAGTTTTAATGGTCGCACTCTTGCAGAGAAAAAAGGACAAACTGACTGTTCACGCTTTAATCGAGTGGCTTGTAGAAAAAATGAGTGGAACACTCTGATCGCGAACCAGATTACAGCAATAAAAGCTGGGGGATCAAAAAAAGAGGTCCTTGATGCGGTTAATCTCTTCATGAATAACACACCCTATATCGTCGACCCAAGAAATTGGGGCGTGCCAGATTATTGGGCGACCCCCACAGAGTTTTTCTTTAAAGACGGAGACTGTGAAGACTATGCAATTAGTAAATATGTCACCCTTAAAAGAATAGGGTTAGAAGCTGGCAATATGCGCCTTCTCGTCGGGCAAGATAACAATTCACGTGTAGAACATGCTGTCTTAGCTGTAAAAATAGAGGGTCTAGATTATATCCTTGATAACCAAGTCAATGAAGTGTTACCTCATACAAAGATCCGCCATTTCACGCCAGTCTATGCCATTAATGAAGAAGCATGGTGGCGTTTTTTAAGACAGCGGCGGTTTAATTGATCTCATTGACATGTGGGAGTATGGATAACAACAATGCCAATGATACAAGAAACATTAGATTATCTCAATCAACTAAAGCGCCATACCGAAGGTCGCCAGGCTATTTTGTTGCGCCTCTCGGCACTTGAAAAACAGTTTCATGAAAGTCATTACCGCCAACAAATGGCGAAAGCGTGCAAAGGCTTAACGCAAACTTATGAAGGCCGGTATTTTTTACTGCCCAACAAAGACGGCCTGCTCATTCTGAAAGATGCTCCGAGTGAAAGTATCGATACCTCTATTCATTCCTTACGGATGCTCATGAAAGACTCTCAGGTCATTCAAGGATTGGACCCTATTCAGGGACAGAGCGATCTATTTACAGTTTGGTATGATTTGGCCGATGACTATGCTCTTTTTCTGTCAGAAATGAAGGGGTTGATTGCAGGAAAGTTGCTCTTGCCCTCAGCTATAGAAACTCTAGCAGAGCAAACCAAGCGAAAGCCTCTCAAACCAACAGCACAGCCAGAGACGAAAAGCATGTCTTCCGGCTTAAAAATGGTGCCCGTGCAAGCCCCAAGTGCCCGGGCAAAAGACACGCCTCTAGACCCTGAACGCCTTCATCAATTGGTTCAAACGATTCAAGTGACGGATCTAGAAGGCTTAATGCAGAAACAAAAAGTCTATGCCTCGCTACCTGGGAAAAAAGCTGTGACTGTCATGATAAATCATACAGTGAATTTTACACAAGCTATTCAGCGCTTGATGCCTTCATTAGAAGCAACGCCTGATCGTTTTTTAAGCCGATATCTAATGGCAAAGCTAGAAAGTCAGCTGTTAAAAAACAAGCCAAATCTCTCTAATGAAAAAGGGATCATATCCAGCTTGACCCTCTCGCTAGATGTCCTGCAAAGCGATATGTTTAAAGAGTTTAGTCAGCATGTACGAAGTTTGCAAAAGAGCAAGCTTGTTTTGGAATTTGATCTTTCAGATGCCATCCAAAACCCTGACATGTTTAGGCAAGCGATGAAAACGCTTCATACGGACGGGTATCGAACATGCCTCGCTGGGATAACCCCTCAGGCCATAGACTGGCTAAATTTAAGTCAGTTTGACGTAGAATTTTATAAGATTCAACTGACTGAAGCGGACGAAGTCACCCTCGACGATGAGGCACTGATCGCTCGGCTGACTTGGGCCTTAAATTCAATTGATAAAGTAAAAGTCATTTTAGCAGGCTGTGATTCTCAGAAAGCAATCTCCTTTGGGAGGACCTGTGGGCTTACCTTAATGCAAGGAACGGCTCTTCCTTAACCCATTTAAAGAAGGCTTATGCGCCAGCTTTTTCTAGTAGGCTTACAATCCTTCTTGACCTATTGATCACAGCATAATCAAGAGCAGATTTGCCAGTTAAGTCTTGAATTGTAGGATCAGCACCTGCCTCGATAAGAAGCTGAACATTTTTAAATTGCCGAGCCCGTGCTGCCTTAATTAGGGCCGTTTCATTGGATCGATCAACACGGTCCGGATCGGCTTTATTATCCAACAGTATTTTAACAAGCCTCGAATTACGCGAGAACGATCTAATCATTAAAGCCGTTTCTCGTCTATCTCGTGTCGCAATGTCAGGGCGCGCGCCATTTTTCAAGAGTAATTCCAATATTTCTGCGTGACCAGAACGGGCGGCAACAATAAGTGCCGGAATGCCTTCACTATATGTCCGTGTATTAGGAGACACCCCTTCCTTCAAAAGCTTCTTTACTTCGGTTACGTTCTTATCTTCAATCGCCTTGAGTAAATCATATTGTTTACTTTGCATTGCCACAGAGGGAGACGTGATAAAAATCAATAATAGGAATGGTGTTAAAAACTGTTTCATGGATTTACTCTTGCTCTATATAACAATCGGTTGATGGGTCATAAAACTAATGACATGACACTAGCCTACAGTATATAAGCACCCTGTCTAGATAGGCAAAGGTTAAATGAAAGGTCAGTAAAAAATATGAAAGTCCTCCGGTATATTCTTTGGTCAATCGTTATTCTTGTCACAGCAATCCTTCTCGGCCAGGTCTTCTCTCAAAAGAAAGACAGTGGGCGGCAAATCCTTTCCAGTGGCGATTCGATTGGTGGCTCATACACCCTGACTGCCCATACAGGAGTGACCGTCAAAAATACGGACTTCAAGGGAAAATTTCAGTTCATTTATTTTGGGTATAGCTTTTGCCCAGATGTTTGTCCTATAGAATTGCAAAAAATGACCGCCGCACTAAAGATGATGGAAGAAAAGAATGTTGACACATCTGCTATCCAACCTCTCTTCATAACAGTAGATCCTGAGCGAGATACGGTTGCTGAACTCGCCAACTTCATGCCCGGTTTTCACCCCAACTTTATTGGATTGACGAGCGATTTGGAGACCATTCAAAAAGTTGCACCCCAATATAAAATCTACTTCACAAAAACAGGCGGTACTGGCAATAATGATTATCTTGTGAACCATAGTAATTATATCATCCTGATGAATAAAGAGGGTTCCTTTCTAAAATTATTCACTGCAATTGATACGCCGCAGCAAATCGCAACGACCTTGACCCAACTGGTTCAACAATAAATGACAAGCACGCCGTCATATTGGGAGGAGAAAACCCTAGAAGAGATGACCAATGATGAATGGGAATCTCTTTGTGATGGATGCGGTAAATGCTGTCTTCATAAAATGGAAGATGAAGAAACAGGGACTGTCCATGTGACAAATGTCGCTTGTCGTCTTTTAAACTTAGAAACGGCTTTGTGCAGCAATTATGCGAACCGGAAAAGATTTGTAGCCAACTGTGCCGTCCTCACTCGAGATAAAATTGATAGTTTTAAGTGGTTGCCCAACACCTGTGCCTATCGATTACTAGCTGAAGGGAAATCACTTTATGAGTGGCATCCTCTGATTTCAGGGTCTCACCATAGCGTCAAAGAAGCCGGCATGAGTGTCATTGGACGCGTGGTCGATGAAAGAGTGGCTGGTGATTTTGAAGACCATCTTGTTGAATGGCCTCTTCAAGACCATCAAAAAACATAGCGATCAATCCATGGCAGAAACATTAGATATCATCCACAAAGACCTCTTGATCCCCATAAAGGTCATCCGCCACGCAAGGGCTCGTAAAATCAAACTTCGTATCAGCAAAGCTGGAGGCGAGGTGAAAGTAACCATCCCGCCTAAACTCCCCCTTAGAAAAGCACAAGCTTTTATACATGAGCATAAAAATTGGATCATTGAAGAATTTCACAACAGTGTTCCCCTTGCAGAAATCACATCGAATAAATCCTTTCCCTTTCAGGGCGAAGAAATTATCATTAAAGAAGACCCGTCACGTCGCAGAGGCTGCAGTCGGGAGGGTCAGATTCTCTATGTCCCGTCAGAGGATAGGACTCTTATTGGGAGTCGAGTAAAACGTTGGCTCATCCAAGAAGCACGCAAGAATATTGAGGAAAGCCTGCTTTATTACGCTTCTGTTATGAATTTATCATACCGATCTGTGAGCATAAGCGATACGAAAACCAGATGGGGAAGTTGCTCCGTGAAGGGGGATCTTCGGTTTAATTTCAGGCTGATCATGGCAGACCAAACCTTACTTGATTATGTGGTTGTACATGAGTTAGCCCACAGAGTGCATATGGATCACAGTACATCTTTTTGGGCCCTCGTCGAAGACTTTTGCCCCGACTATAAAACATTAAGACGCGCACTAAAAGACCAAGCTGCTGTCCTCCAAGCTTTTCAATTTTAATTAAAGAGCCGCTTAAAGAAAGACTTCTTCTTTTTTTTCCTCTGGTCCCGACCTTTATTTTGATCATCCAAATAGCCTGCATCTGCGAGAAGAGGCCTAACGGGACTGCCTGCATGGGCCATAATATTATAGTCTTTCCAGACGCGAGCAGGCAATCCCCCTCCTGTCACGAGTTTCATCGGGCTCCCATTATCATTACCAACCCAAACAACGGTTGTCATGTCACTTGTAAATCCTGCAAAGACAGCGTCTCGACTGTCTTGACTTGTCCCCGTCTTCCCTGCTGCAGGACGATCAATACGCGCATTCTTTCCTGTGCCTTCCGTCAGAACAGCAGACAACATAGTCGTCATTTGACGAACAATGGGGTGTGTCAACACGGGCAATTGAGGTTGGACCTCATGTCGGTAAATTATTTCACCTTCCAACGTATTGACTTCAAGAATGGCATATGGATGAACACTATAACCGCCATTTGCTAAGGACGCATAAGCAGCTGCCAGATCTAGCAGTCTTACTTCTTCTGTTCCAAGGGGTAGGCTCGCATGCGGCAGAACAGTCGTTTTAATCCCTAGTCGTTTGGCAACTTCTACAACATTTTCACGGCCGACTTTTTCTGCCAACTTTACAGCAACAGTATTGGTGGACCCGATAAATGCTTGTTTGACAGTGAGTGCCCCGAAATATTTTTTACTATAATTCATCGGTTTATAACCATCAATATCAATCGGTTCGTCAATATAGGTGTCTGTGGGTTTCACCCCTTGTTCTAGAGCAGCAATATAGGGGAATACTTTAAAGGCAGAGCCTGGCTGTCTTTTGGCTTGTACAGCTCTATTATACTGAGTCCGTCCATATCCCGAGCCTCCGATCATCGCCCTCACAGCACCATCATGATCAAGAGAAAGTAACGCTCCTTCACTTACAGCATATTTTTCGCCCTCTCGCTTCAGCCCCTTCTTAAGACTTTCCGCAGCAGCACGTTGACTGCCTGGGTCCAACGTCGTGTGAATAATAATAGACTTGCCAGCAACATTCACAACCTTTCTGGCTTCTTTCGTTACCCAGTCTGAGAAATATCGAGCTTCCAACCCTTGTTGATTTTTCAGTGTTATAGGCGGTGTTTCAGCGAGACTACGGCGAGCCTCATTGGTAATCACGCCTTCCTTTGCCATACGAAGGAGAACAACCTGTGCTCTTTTCCAAGCGCCCTCAGGATTGATATGAGGCGCATAGCGACTTGGGGCTTTCAACAATCCTGTAAGCATTGCCGCTTCAGTAACAGATAAACTCGCGCCCTCATGTCCGAAATATTTACGCGAAGCAGCATCAAGTCCATATGTCCCACCACCAAAATACACCCTGTTAAGGTAAAGAGTCATGATTTGCTTCTTAGTGAATTTCTGCTCTAACCAGAAAGTCAGCAATAGCTCCTGGGCTTTACGAGTTAAGGTTCGACGCTCCGTCAAAAAAAGATTTTTAGCCAACTGCTGGGTAATTGTACTGCCGCCGGCTCTGACGCCGCCTGCTGACAAATTCACATAAATGGCCCTCATAAGCCCCATACCATCGATGCCAGAATGTTTGAAAAAATTCTTATCTTCTGTGGCCATTAAACTTTTCACCATGATTTCGGGGATTTGGTCAAAAGCAAGCCAGTCTCCGTAAATAGGGCCTGAGCGGACAAGAGTATAGCCATTTCGCGCCTTTACAATGACAGTCGGCGTCTCAGCACCAGGCGCTGGCGGATTATCAAGATCTGGAATTTCACGTGCGAGAAAAGCGATTAAAAAAATTACCGCAATAACCCCCCAAACACCCGCAACAGCTGCGTAATAAAAGAGCTTCTTCAAGATTGATTTTTTAGACTTACCGTCTTGAGTTATACTCGATTGAGGTGAGTGACTCAGGCTAGATTTAGAGGATGCCTTCTTGTTTCTCTTCACCTTTTTCTTCGCAGGCGCTTTTTTATAGATTACGCCTGCTTTTTTAGGAGCTGCCTTTTTTTTAGGAGCAGCCTTTTTTTTAGGAGAAGCCTTTTTCGGGGTTCTTTTCTCAGCTGGTGTTTTCTTAGAACCAGATGCGCTAGATCCTTTCGTATTTTTTTTATTCGCCACGGATCGTCCTTGTATAAAGTCTGCTTAAGAAGGGCCTATTAAAATTTACACTACTGTATATTTCAAGGAACATTAAGGCGAAAATACGTATCCCAAAAAAAAAGGGCTGCCCAAAAGAGCAGCCCTTTATCCAGCTTATTATGTCTCTTATGATCGGATCGTTGTAAGGAAACTTTCAACTTCCGTTCTAAGATCAGCAGCCTGTGAAGAAAGCGCTTGAGCAGATTCAAGAACTGTAGTTGCTTCAGTTCCCGTCATATTCGCTCCCATACTAACATTCGTAATATTAGAGGTCACTTCTTCTGTCCCAGCAGATACTTCTGCGACATTACGAGCGATTTCCTGAGTAGAAGCATCTTGCTCTTCAACAGCAGTGGCAATAGAAACTGCCGTACTGTCGATATCACTAATAATTGTCTTGATCTCGTCCATGGCTTTCACAGCAAGATTTGTTGCTTCTTGCATGCCTGCAACTTGCTCGCTAATTTCTTGTGTGGCACTGGCAGTTTGATTCGCAAGTGATTTCACCTCACTGGCAACAACGGCAAAGCCTTTACCAGCATCCCCAGCACGTGCTGCCTCGATTGTTGCATTAAGCGCCAACAAGTTGGTCTGCTCAGCAATATCATTAATCAGTTTGACAACATCTCCAATCTTCTGAGCTGCATCAACCAATTGTGCAATATCATGGCCTGCATTTTCTGTCCGAGTCACAGCATCGCGGGCTTTCACACTAGACTGCGTCGTTTGGCCTGTGATTTCACGAACAGAGGCTGACAACTCTTCAGCAGCACTTGCCACCATATTTGCGTTATTTGATGCTTGTTGTGCAGCATCAGCCACGTTGCCAGATTGCTGAGAAGTGTTATCTGCAATCCCAGTGAGACCCCGGGCAGCACTTTCCATGCCACTGGCGCTTTCACCAACAGCTGACACTACGCCCATGACAGATGCTTCAAACTGATCCGCTAGCTTGAGCATTTCATCACGGCGATTTTCCCGTTCTTCTTGTTCACGACGTTCATCTGCAACACGTTGTTCTTCATCTCTGCGACGTTGATCTTCTTTACGTTCTGCTTCAGCAACCCGTTCTGCTTCTTCACGTTCGCGTTGTTCTGTTTCCATGCGACGGCGCTCTAAAGCATTTTCTTTAAAAGTTTCAACGGAGCGAGCCATACTACCGACTTCATCTACACGATCGGCATTTGGGATCTCAACTTCTAGATTACCATCTGCCAGAACAATCATAGTATCAGAGAGTGCATTAATTGGATTAACCACCCGACTGAAGACGACCCAAATCGCAAAGGCAGCTAAAAGAAGAGCAACCACCATCAGAACAGTTGCATTCACCACATCGCCATTAGCATCAGACAAGGCTGCCATATTTAATTCTTCGGCCAGAGTGGTCGCAGCACTATTCATCGCATTCATTGATTGTGTAGCAGTCGAATAAGACTGCTTCCAGTCATCCGGTGTGACAGAATATTCGATTGCCTGCTCTTCAGCTTCAGGGTCTTCTTCCCCTTCGCCGTACACATCATCTTTTTCATAAGTATAGTCTTCGAAAAATTCTTGCTCAATTTTACTGACAAGCTCTGTAACAGAAGGTCCAAGGTCTGCACTGGCTGTAATGCCTGTTGCTAATTTCCAAGACGCCTGCATATGCCCAACATAGCGAGTTAACGTATTCAGCGTGTCAAAATCAATTGGTTCATGACCAGAAATTTTATTTGCGATTTGCGCAGCCTCAAGCGAAGAATAATCAATCAAATACCAGAGCTGATGCTTCAAGTCTGCAACTGCAGCAAGTTTAGGGTTACTCGGGCGATACTCATTCTCGATCGCACTGCGAATATCCAGTAAGCTCTCAATGATTGTCCCAGCTTCCCGGATAACTTGCCGGGTAAGCTTACCTCTACTCACTTCGGCACTTTCAGGATCATTTAGGTAAGAGACAGATAAAGAAATTCCAGCCTTATAAGCATTAAAAGAATTTCTGTAGGTCTCAACGAATTCGCTTTTACCCCCCAATTCAAGTGAATTAACGCCATCAAGAATATCTTGAAAACTATCGCTGATAAATTCCCCGTTTGCCTCAATAATGTCTACTAGGTCAGCCCCTGTGCCGTCCTTGTAACCAATGGCAGAAAGAACATTTGTTCTTAATCCACCAATTGCCAACTTCATCTGAGAAATTTTATCAATAATTAAATTGATTTCATTTGCCTGCTCTGCTTCAGAACTGCGCGCATTAGCGTCAACAATTCTATTGCCTGCCATCATAAATACAAAAATCACCAATGCAATGGTCACAACCAAGAGCGCATTTCGAACAGTGAAAAATTTATTATTGACTAATGACGTTAGATAATTCGTCATGGTACCCTCATTAATTATTACTTGCGTAAATATGCTTTCCCCACATACATGGACTTATACTAATCGCTTTTATATAAGTTACAAGCGTTATACCGAAAAATAGGTTAAAAAATACTTACTAACAGTCATTTTTTTGCTATTTATCAAGGATTAACAGAAACATGAGATCAATTGCATGACCAATCATTCAACAAATAATTCACCCTATGATTGTCTTATAATTGGAGCTGGGGCTGCTGGATTGCTCTGCGCTTCACTTCTAGGTAAAAAAGGCGTCAAAGTTTTGTTAATTGAACATACAAAAAAAATTGGTGCTAAAATCCTTATTTCCGGGGGGGGGCGATGTAATTTCACAAATATGGATGCAGGGCCCAGCAATTATATCTCTTCGAACCCACATTACATGAAATCTGCGATGAAACGGTACACACCATGGGATTTTATTGACCTCCTCTCGGCACATGGTCTCACCTATAACGAAAAGAAACTGGGCCAGCTTTTCTGTGATCAAGGGTCGAAAGCGGTTGTTGAAGCCCTCATCAAAGAATGCGAAGAGGCCGCCGTAGAAATCGCTGTAGACTGTTCAATTCATTCTATAGAGCATCAAGAAGGATATACGTTAGTCACAAAAGAAGGCCGCAGCTTTCAATCAAACCAACTTGTCATTGCCACTGGCGGCCTCTCTATCCCTAAAATGGGTGCAACAGGGTTTGCATACGACGTTGCACGGCAATTCAATATACCAGTAACCAAGACCGAGCCTGCATTGGTGCCTCTCACGTTCACATCTGATGATTTGACCTTCATGAAAGAATTAACAGGCGTTTCAATTGATAGCCTGGTTACAGTCGGCACGACGTCTTTCAGGGAAAATATTCTATTTACACACCGGGGTATCAGTGGCCCTGCAATCCTACAAATTTCAAGTTTCTGGTCTCTTGGAAGACCTATTCATATCGATCTACACCCCTCTGGCTCGCTTAAAGAGGCTTTGATAAATGCCCGGCAAACGCGCCCCAAGCAACAATTAGCCACTTTCTTGAGTGATTTTTTCCCAGCGCGTTTCGCTAAAGCCTTCACAGAAAAATATCTTGAAAATATTCCTCTCACTCAAATCAGCAATAAAAAATTAGAAGGCTTTTTAGAGATAATCCACCACTGGACACTCACTCCCAATGGTAGCGAGGGATACCGAACAGCTGAAGTCACGAAAGGAGGCGTCGATCCCAATGCCTTAAGCTCAAAGACAATGGCAGCCCTTACTCAGCCTGGATTATACTTTATCGGAGAGTGTGTGGACGTCACGGGCTGGCTAGGTGGCTATAATTTCCAGTGGGCCTGGGCCAGCGCAGCCGCCGCAGCAGAATCCATCACAGAAAACCTCTCTTAGAGGGATCAGCCTCTGATCACTCCGTCAATTTCTTAGGGGAGGTTGAGATTTCAGACCCACTTGCTGTTGAAAATTCTTTAAGCAGTAAATCTGGACCTGCCATCAACAATAACCCCTTATTGTTTTCTTTTGACCACTTAACCTTACCAGCGAATTCTCCAAGACCGTCAATGCGTAGAAGAATTTCTTCATTCACATCAAGGGATGCATCCGTTTCAATTAATGTGCCTGCAAAAGCCACATCAAGGATGGAACAAGCATGCTCACTATCATCTTCTTTGATTAGGGTGGCTGTCCACACAACAGGTTGTCTGTCGTCACGACGTACATTTTGATTTTCTGGATTTTCACTCATACTAGACCTCATTTATTCTTTAAGTAGAGTTGCGCGTGTCTGCAAAGATGTCAAGGTTCTTATCTTAAGCTGACCAAAGCTTAATTTAGCAGTTGCAGGAAAAGAACTCCCTTAGTAAGACAGAAGGAACTCAACTCTAGGAATTATAGCATGTCTATTCTCAACGTCATTCGTTCTATTATTTTCAATATCGTTTTTTATTGTTTTGCTTTAATTTGGATCCCTGGCTTGGGCATATTTTGTTTTGTTGCCAATGAAAAATGGGCTCGAAAAGGAGTCGCTGGCTTCTGCAACGGATCGAAAATCATTGCTCGTATTTTTATGGGCATTCGCTATGAATATCGAGGCCTTGATAAGCTCCCAAGCGAAGGCGCCATTATCATGCTCAGCAAACATCAGAGTAACTTTGATCCTATTCTCGCTTTTAAAGGCCGACGAGACCTAACGGCACTGGCAAAAAAAGAGCTCTTTTTCCCCTTCATGCGCACAATCTTCAGAAAGATGAGTGTCATTAAAGTAGATCGACAATCCCGAAAAGCCCACGAAGCGATGCCCGAAGCTGGCAAAAAGGTCGCGGAAAGCAATCTGGCTCTCGTGGTTTATCCAGAGGCAACAAGAGTGCCTGTTGGTGAAAAACGAAAATTAAAATCTGGGGCCTATTACCTTCAAAAGGATTTGGATATTCCCGTTTATCCAATATCAACAAATGCGGGAGTTTTTTGGGGCAAGGGGTTTTGGCATAAGTCAGGCACAGCCATTTATCAAGTTGGCGATCCCTTTCCAACTGGTTTGACAAAAGAGGCTTTCATGAAATTAGCTAATGAAAAAATTATTAAGGAAAGTGAAGCCTTAATGATCGAAGGCGGCGTTAGTCCTGAAACCTTTAAAAATTCATAAAAAACGCTCTCAAAACGTGTGAGAGCCTATTCTTTTTTTTATTGGAAATACAAACTAATGTGCTGACCCTCTTGTCTCAATGCGGACAATCAAGGCAACATGATCCCCCCTTAGAGCTAATTCCTTATAGGATCCTCTTGGCAGAGGAATTTCGCTCTCAATACAGTGATTTAAAATTGCGGCGCCCAACTCTTGGCTTTCAAAAATCACTTCACCTGCATCTTCACCTTTATACGTCACAACGACATCACCGTCTGTATCAAGGCCTGTCAGGATTTCTTGAGGCTCATAGTCTTCACTAAGCTCTCTCGAAGAAAGAAGAGGCTTAAGGGCGATAACCAGCTCTTCTTCGGAAAAAATAATGCTTCTTGATTCAAGTATCATTTTAATCTCATTAATTTATTATCTTTATTCCATTAACTTATACAACTGGTGAGAAAATACAACCGATTTTAGTTAATTTAGCTCATGCAGTGACCCAAAAGACACGAACTTATTCTGCCGCTTCTTCACTCTGCAATGTGGCCATTCTTTCTCGCCAAACTCTAAGGATTGAATTGGCGACAGTTGCCAGTGGGATCGCAAAAAAGACCCCCCAAAGCCCCCATATTCCGCCAAAAACAAGGATAGCAATAATGATTGCATTCGGGTGAATATTCATCACCTCAGAGAAAAGAAGTGGGGCAAGTAAATTCCCGTCGAGAGCTTGAATAATCAAGTAAGCCCCCACTGCGATCGCAAGGTCAGAGCCTGTACCCCATTGAACAAAAGCAACCAAAGCCACAGGCAACGTAATTGCCGCAGCCCCAATGTAAGGAATAATCACACTTAATCCTGTCGCAACGGCCAGCAAGGTCGCATAATTAATGCCGATGGCCTGATAGACCACAAAACTCACGGTTCCGACAATGATAATCTCATATACTTTACCTCGAGCGTAATCCCCTGCACGTTGAATAGCTTCTGACCAAACTTGTTCTAACACGGCTCGGTTGCGAGGTAGGAACCCACTACCCCAGACAAGAATATCTTGCTTATCCTTAAGGAAGAAAAAGATCATCACGGGTATAATGACTGCATAAACAGCAGTTGTCATTGCACTGCTGACACCAGAGAGAGAAACTTCAATAAATTTCGGGCCTAAATTCGCTACTTCATCCCCCAGTTTAGCGAACCAGCCTCTAATCTGGTCTTCCGAAACCACGTCAGGGAAACTCTGAGAGAATGCCAAAAGTTCTCGCTGTAAGAAATTGAACATCTTAGGGATTTCATTAAAGAACTGACCAATCTGATCAAGCAAAAGCGGCAGAATGGTTAATGTCACCACAAGCGCGCCGAGCATAAAGGAGATAAAAACCAATGAAACCGCCATCATATGGGTCGACCCACGTTTTTTTAACCATTCCACAGCTCCATCTAAAAGAAAGGCGATCACAAGGGCTGCAATAGCAGGCGCAAGCATTTCAGCGAATAAAAAAGCACTGATGATCATAAGCCCAACAACCAACAGAAGTAGAACCATCTGCGGATCAGCAAAGATACGTCTAAACCAGACATTAATCATATTCATAAAGCTGTGCTCCTGATCAAAAAGGGATCATCCGTTAAGTATCTCATAAACTATGGCAGTTCTATGGCCCTTTGCCAAGTCCTAGCCTATTGTTTTAATGTCTTCTCTGCGCAGCGAGCCATCCCCATTTAAAAGAATGTTTTCGCCTGTCACAGAAAATTTTTCGTCTCCTATAAGGCGCAAAAATATGTCTGCGATCACGTGAGGTTCTGCAGGTCCCCCTTCTGGAAAACCACCGGCAAATTTACTAAGGTCACCACCAACATCTTCTAGGGCCCTCTCCAACATTGGTGTGCGAACAGGCCCCGGTGAGACGGCGTTAATTCTGATGCCATTATCCCGATAATCCAGAGCCGCTGTCTCACTCATCCCTGCAACAGCATATTTGCTCATCCCATAGGCTGCCATCCACTGCGCTGGCTCGTTTGATAAAATGGAAGCTACATTGACAATGGCTCCACCGCCTAAAGGAAGCATGGCCTTAATTTGATGACGCATGGCAAACCAAACACCCATCACATTGGTCCGCCAAACATCTTCCACCATTGCTGGTCTAATATCGGCAAGTTTATGAGCATGATGACTAATCGCGGCAGCATTTACAGCTCCAGTCAGGCCGCCCATTTCGTCCACTGCACTTTCAATGAAAACAGCCACAGCCCTTTCATCTCTCACATCACATTGATGATAAACAGATGAATTATGCTTTAAATCTATGGGACAGTCCGCCTCCAAACCGCAAAAATGAACAGCCGCGCCCTTTGCAGCAGCCAGACTCACTGTCTCAGCCCCTAAGCCCGAAGACCCACCGGTTACAATAATTTTATGTTCTGTCCAATCCGTCATAAAATAGGCTTTACTCTTATTAACAAGAGAAGAAAAGCGCTAATTAATGAGAATGATCATGGGAGAGAAAATCTGGCATGACTGACGTGAAAAACTTTGGCGCTCCTTGATAGAGCAAAGCACTAAAGACAAGAAGCAACCACAGATAAAAAATCTCAACATGTTTTATGCCAATGCCCAAAGGATGATCTTCAACCATCTGAGTGCCCATCAATGCGTAGAATGCCGCACTTATTAACCATATTAAAAAGGTCATGGGCGCTACCCTTGCGCTCGCTGAGACAAAATTCTTTAGAGACCATTTTGATCGCACACGGAAAAGAGCAAGGCCAACGATAAAGGCAAGTAACCAAGGCGCGACAATCAAGCCCGCCTGTTTTAAGATGTAGAGACTTTCCTCCATACCTGCATGTGTCACTGCCGTATTAGACGGATCCAGCACTTGATGACTGAGCATATGATTTGTTGTTAATTCCAGGGCTGAGAAAATGCTTGCAATCAAGAAAAAGAAAGCAATACAAGTCCCTAAACGATGCGCATTTTGAATGGTTTTAAGCGGAATATTTCTTTCACGTAGAGGGTGCATGACCACATGCAACAGAGAGCCTGCAGCAAAGGCCTGCCAATATCCCCCGAGCCCTGCCTCGACAACCGCACTTACGGAGCCCGCCATTGAAAAGCCTAGATAGGTGACAAGCGCAAAAAGGATGAGCATTAAATAACTTGAACGGCTTGAGATATAAGGCTCTAGCAACCACCAGAGTGTAATCGCAACTCCAACTCGGTGTGCCACAACTCCCAAACTGAGGAAAGGTGTGGCATGATCAGATTTGGCCAAAGCCAAGATCGCACCGTCTGTCAGAGCATGGAATATTATTGCAAAGGCTGAAATAAGGAGCACAATTTTATGTGTTTTACGCTGAGCTGCATGACAGTCACCCTTAAAATACCGAGCATATTTATGTCCAAAATACTCTGCTACAGCTGGGAGGAAAAATCCAACCAAGAGGACTACAAGTGCCCACTTCCCTTTATGGAAAAGGGCATCAGGAACAAGAACGAGGATAACCAACCCAATCACAGACATGAGCACGAAGCCATCAAGCCCTGCTCTCAGATACCCGAACTTCTTAGTCAACTTCGCAAGGAGCGGCGCTGTTAAAGTTACGATAATGATGGCAATTAAGGCACCCGTCACGCTGTCTTGCTCCATATAAAAAGATCGCCCCTTCACAGTGAAGGCAGCGATTCGTTGTGTGTGTTATACTATTACACGAGCATTGCTATTTTGGCAATCTCTTAACATGAGTTTAGGTAAAAGATCCGGCATATGAAATTGGAATTGCCCCTGTCCCTAGTTTAAATCGAGCTAAGTTGGCGTATTTTGATGTCTCCAGCCCTCCCAAGTCAAAAAAGGAAATACCCTGAAGTTTTAATAGAAGTATGGCTTCCCATAGGATACGGTTTAGGGCGTTAACTTTCCGCCCCTCTTCGCTGATCCAACCAATCTGATAAGTTGCACTATGTCCATGCAAGAGAAAGAGACCTCCTGCTAGCTTCTCACGCCGCTTAAAAGCATTAACATTTAGAACCGCTGGTTTTTGATCCTGACTAAAATTCTTTGCAATTAGCTCATATTGTTCAATCAAAGCACGAGGTGTATTTGGATATCCTTTCAATTTGGCATGCATAGCTTCGGCTGAGAGAAGCCATTGATAATTTTTTTGCTTATCAAAACTATGGCTAATCTCAAAGTCGGCTTGCTCGGCATTCTTAAGCTGGTTGCGCCACTTGCCATTCAATCCCTCTCTCAGCAGACGGTCTTCTGGCCTAATGTCCAGCCAAGCTGTTGAGAACCCCGTCATCACTTGAGTCAGGCCCGCCTTTTTGAGCTCGAAAATATTCTCTTTACTGGCCTCTTCATCAGGTTGAATATTCATAAAATGCCATTTCAACTTATTTCCAAGGTTTTTCAAAACCTTGTAGACTTGAATTTTATCATCTTGTGTCAAAGGCCCTAGAAATACAGGCCCTCGAAAGCAACTTGTTACACGAAAGAGTTTATAAAATTTATTATGAGCGAGGGGCGCAAAGGCGACAGCCTGATCTCTCTTTTTCACGATGGCAATATCAAGATGAGCCCCAAGAGATGTTAGCGCGGCCAGGTAATGTGGGTGCTGCTGAAGTGCAATAGGCTTATCCTGAGGCCAATCTTTCCATAAATCTAACCAACCGGGTTCTCCGATTTGCATCAACTCTATGGTAAAAGGAGAGGTCATCAAATAAATACCCTTTTCATTGGCTCATATCTCGCTTACCTTAGCTGCATGTTTAAAAAAGGCAATAAACTTCACTCAGTTATGGGATACAAAATTCCGCCCGCCCGCTTTACGTTAGGAGCGGTTAAAGTCGGGTTATTTACTATTATAGTCCCTTTTATGTTGCTGATGCTTGGTCTGGATTTGATTTTCTACGTTCTGTTCACACACGGGCTAGAGAGCTGTTACGCTCTTCTCTGTTTTTTTGAATAAGCATACCTAATAGAAAAGGGCGGCCCTAAGACCCCCCTTTATAATATCTCGAAAATTGGATTGCTTATTTAATTTCAATCAACTCTACTTGGAACACCAACGTTGCATGTGGCGGAATACTGCCACTGCCCGAGCCACGCTCCCCGTATCCAATCTCTGATGGGATAACAAATTCAAACTTAGCACCCACAGACATCAATTGGAGACCTTCTATCCATCCTTGAATAACTTGAGTAACGCCAAACTCTGCAGGTTCACCGCGCTTGTAACTGCTGTCAAATTCAGATCCATCGATGAGACTGCCTGCATAGTGAACACGCACACTATTTGTTGCCGCAGGCTTTGGGCCTTCTCCGGCTTCTAGAACGCGATACACAAGTCCGCTTTCTGTTGTCACAGCATCATCATGCTTGGCTTTATAGTCAGTGATAAATTGTTTTTCTGAGGCAATCATTGCTTGGAATTCAGCCTGAATTTCTTCAGCTGTTTTAACGCCAACGACCTCAAGCTCCATCAAAATTACTGCATGCCCTGGAATACCACCGCGTGGAAAACCATCTGGTCCAAAAGCAAGATCAGAAGGAATAGCTACTTCGAAAGCTTCGCCAGCTTTCATCAACTTAACGGCTTCAGCCCAACCAGGAAAAATTTCATCTACTGGATATTCAATGGGCTTGCCTCCCTGTCGACTATCCGACAGAACTGTGCCGTTTAACATTTTCATTGTAAAATGACCGACAACAATTTCACCTTCGGAGACTGTTTTACCTTCTTCGGCTGAGGTTACTACTTTATACTGCAGGCCTGACTCCGTCACTTTTACGCCGTCTGTCTTCGCATTGCTCTCAAGAAAATCTGCTTGCTCTTTCATAAATGCTTTTTCTGCAGCTTCCGCCTGACGTTTCATGTCTTCTTCAGATTTAAAAGAGATCAACTCTACTTTAAACACTAGCGTTGCGCCGCCCGGTATAGAAGCTCCAGCGCCCTGATCGCCATACCCAAGTTCTGAAGGAATAACAACTTCCCACACATCCCCTGGTTTCATTAATTTAAGCGCCTCAGTCCAGCCAGGAATGACACGATCTAGAGGAAATTCAAGTGGCTCATTCCGGTCATAACTGCTGTCAAATTTAGTGCCATCAATCAGCATGCCGTCATAATGCGCAGTGACCACATCCGACCCTGTAGGAGAAGCACCTGTTGCATCGCCGCTTGAGAGGACTGTATAGAGCAGTCCGCTTTCAGTTTTAGTAACGCCTTCTTTTTGAGCGTATTCTTCTAAATATTGTTCTTGAGCCATTGTATAGTCATCTTTCATATCAGATATTGAAGTTGAGGCTTCTTTATCTTCCGCCTCTTTCTTTTCGTTTTCAGAACTGTCGCTACATGCTGTTAAAAGCAGTGCCGCAGCTAGTGTTGCTGCCATCCAAATGTTATTATCTTTTTTCATGGGTGTGAGACCTGTTGTTTACCTATTGACTTAGACACCGATATAGCGCCTATTTGCTGCGGGACACTACATTTTGTTGCCTCAAAGTGCAAAGGAAAAACTGTGAACACTGACCCTGAAAAAATTCTAGATGAAATTATTCAATTAACTGAAGCACATAAGACAGTTGCTCCCAGAGATATTGCCCTCACCCTAGTGCAAAAATATGGGGATCCTGAGAAGGATGATTGGCGTAAGATTCTTCCCAATATAAAAAAAGTTGCCAAGGAAGCGGCTCTTGCCAACGAAATTCATTTCTGGAGAAAAGGAAAAATAGTATCTCCAGAGGGGGTTCGAGGTGTTTTTAGATTGATGCGAGCCACAAAAGAGAGTCTTGCAGAATTAAACAATCCCGAAAGCTGATTTATGTCTGATACACTACCTGAAGTAAGTACAAGAGAACTAGACGTCATGCGCGACACAGTGGGCGAAGATAGTTTTTCCATGCTCATCGATAACTTTATTGAGGACATAGAGGATCACATCACACTTTTTCAGGATATCCTTGAAAGCCGCGACATGAATATGTTGGAAATTAAATCTCATGCGCTCAAAAGCGCGGCCTATTCTTTTGGCGCCACGTCGCTTGGCAATAAATGTAAAGCCGTTGAAATGGCAACCAAAGCTGGCATGCTTGATCATGTGGATGTTTTGACCAAAAATATGATCACAGAAGCACAAAAAACGGCAGCCTATTATAACGAAGAATTTAAAGACTAAGACCACATTCTATCACTGCGTGTCATTTTGAGCTGAACCGATGTTATAATGTTTACTGTAGCGACGACTGATAGAGTTCACATCCATAAGGATAAAAACATCTGTTGTCCCAAATTGATCATCAATATAAGCACCGCGACCAATCTTTGCTCCTAACCGAATATATCCCCTAACAAGCGGTGGCATGGCACGCTTAGCACGTCTAACATCAATGGCCTCTTCAGTCATCAAGTCCATAGAAACCCCCATTCCTTGATGCACTTCCACTCCAATCTCTTGCTCAACACTGTGATTATAATGCAGATATGACAACGCCTCTGCATGTACACCTGGGTCAGTTCCTTCAAAACTCGCGCACCCAAAAAGATATGCAATATTTTGATCTCTCATAAAAGAGGATATTCCTTGCCATAAAAGACTGATTGTCGAACTTGCTCGATAGTCTTTGTGGACACAGGAACGGCCCAATTCGAGCAATTGTTTTCCTTTTAACGTTGACTGCGTGTGAGCAACTAGGCCAGCTAGATTATATTCACCTGCTGAGTAAAATCCAGAATGAGCCTCAGCGGTTTTTTGCGGCAATAAGCGATAAGTCCCCACCACTTGTTTATTAATAGGGCGACCCCTATCAAGGACCAGAAGATGATCACAGATTCGGTCGTAATCATCGATATCTCGTAAGGTGATTTTTTGTAGAAAGCTTGGCTTCGCCTGCATTTCTTTATAGAAAATTTTATATCGAAGTTTTTGCGCTTGCATAATCTCATTGAAGGACCGTGCTAAACGCACTTGCAGCGAGCCTGATTGAGCATATATTGGGGTCGACTTAAGGATTTCCTCCTGCGATAGTCCCGAAATTTTTTCATATTCTTTCATCATCATGGCTCGCACTCTCTCATAGAAATACTGCATTTTAATGACAGCTTTCAACCTGGATTAGAGGCTTAAATCAGTCTTCTGTCTCAGGGCTCCTTCTGTACAGAATATACAAAAGGATCACACCTGGCATAGCAATAACTGTTGTGACCCAAAAGAAATTGACCCATCCTACGGCATCAACGATAAATCCCCCACTTGATCCCATGACTGTCCGACCAACACCAGCTGCGGAAGAAAGCAAGGCATATTGCGTAGCCGTAAAATTACGATTACAAAGGGAAGACATATAAGCCACCATGACTGTTGCGCCCATGCCAGTCGCGAACTTCTCCGTTGCCATACTGATGGCCAGCGCTATCACATCATTGCCTTGATAGAAGGCCCAAATAAAGATTAAATTTGTCACCATCATCGCAACGGTGGCAATAAAGAGTGCTCGATATTTTCCCATCGCGCCGTAGAGTACAGCCCCAGCCGCCATACCTATAAACAGCGCAATCTGTCCAACCAATTTACTATAGTCTGCTATTTCAATCTTTGTAAAACCCAGATCAATATGAAAGACTCCGATCATCATATCTGCCATAGCATCACCGACCTTTAGGAAAATGATCATCACTAGAATAAGAATGGCATTATCTCGTGTTAAAAAATCTTTAAAGGGCTCATAAACATTATTGATCATAAAACTCTTGTATGTCTGATTTCTCCGCTGTTCTTTTTGCTCTTCTGTTTGGGAAGGCTCCCCAACCCATATGGCAGCAATCATTCCCGTAAAAGCAAAGAGAGGCATTATCGAGAGAGCGACTGACCAACCGAATAAGTCAGCGAGATAAAGACCTGATAAGGCTGCCAGCATGTTCGCGACGCGGTATCCATATACATACATAGCTGCGCCTTGGCCAAGTTCTTCATCTTGTTGTATTTCAATACGGTAAGCATCAACGATAATATCTTGGCTAGCCGAAAGAAACCCAATCAAGGCTGCGATCAGGGCCACGATCTGGATATCTGCAACTGGATCAAATTGAGCCAAAAGAAGCATAAGTCCAGCCATAAGACTCAAAATCAGAAAGAGCCAACTTCGCCTGTGACCAAAACGCCGTGCAAAAACGCCAAGTTGCACTCCATCTAAAATCGGAGACCAGATAAATTTGATGTTATAGGCAAGACCAATTAAGGCAAAAAGGCCAATACCAGTACGACTAACACCATAATCCCTGAGCCAATAAGTCATCAATGTAAAAACAAGAGTCAATGGGAAACCACTAGACATCCCAAAAAGAAACGTGGCTAAGACTGGCTTTCTGGTAAAGTTAATAACACTTTGCTTTAGACTGCGCGACACATTCTATCCTCTCTATTTTTCTCTTAAGACTCTGCCTACCCCCTCAGGCTATCAAACATTTCATCTTTAACCACAACCCATGTTTGATCTGCGAGAGCAATACAGTCTCTATTCGGACCATACAAGGCCACGCCAGCCCGGTGCTTGCGGCCTGAGATTGATTTTGTCCAAGCATGAACGGTAACAATCTCACCCGCTTTTACGGCGCCAAGTATTTGAGCCGTCATGGAGCCAAGCAAAGCCGGTTTCCCCGCCGCCGACGCAAAATATCCCGGACAATCAAGCGCCGACCAAAGCCTGAGGCCATCAACAAATCCTGCCTGGTCTGCCTGATCCAAAGCGGTTTGCCAGAAACAAGCCACTTCCCCATCACGCCCTATCAATGACCCCGGATGAATATGCAAGCCGTCTTCTTGTCTATCTGGACCGCAGACATAACACTGCCGAAGAAAATCAAAACTACTGCTGATCGGGTTCTCTGCTGCCTGATAAATATTCACATTATCGGGTAATTCTGGTCGCGCAGGATCAAGGTGACTGCTCTCACCTGTTCCAATCACCGTGTTGCCGTGAATGAGCTCAACATGGCCATTATCCTCAACAAGGCGCAGATCAACCTCTAAGGGTGGCGGGGCAAGCAGGCGCATTGTAGCAGCCTGATCTTGCGGTAAAACTTCTGCCATCATGCCACAGGCGTAACCACCGTTAGCACTGACATTTGGACCATTAAAAT
The DNA here is from genome assembly GCF_031598375.1 of Temperatibacter marinus. Taxonomy (NCBI): domain Bacteria; kingdom Pseudomonadati; phylum Pseudomonadota; class Alphaproteobacteria; order Kordiimonadales; family Temperatibacteraceae; genus Temperatibacter; species Temperatibacter marinus. The sequence continues at coordinate 1,557,077 of NZ_CP123872.1, read as the reverse complement.
GTTTGTCAATAACAACTCTAGTCTCTTGCATTGCAATTTCCCTTTCCCCAGCCTCATAAAAGGTCTATAGCAGGGATCAAAGATTGACAAGCTGTAAAGATCATCACTTGTCCTCTCATCAGGCCCTAACGGACTGTTTTACATTTCATTGCCATAGAACCTTAGAATAAAGATATCATTATGACGTCAAACTCCTCACAAAAACCCCGCCGGTCTCCAAAAATTTCTATATCTAGAAAAGTCGCAGTCGAAGCCTTTCGTGCCGTCTTGGAAAAACAACAAACTTTAGAGAATGCGATCACGGAATCGGCAAACAGGGAAAAATTAGATAGTCGAGATCGAGCCTTTGTTGTGCAATTGACCAGCACGGCCTTGCGGCGATACGGCAGTTTGATTGGCACTTTAGATTTCATGATGGAAAAGCCCTTCAAAGAAAATGCAACTGATGTAAGAGCCGTTATCTTATTAGGAATGACCCAGATTTTTTTCATGCGAACGGATGATCATGCGGCAGTGAATGAGAGCGTAAATCTTCTATACGGCAAAAGAGAAAGATACAGGGGCATCGCCAATGCTATTTTGCGGCGCTCTATTCGGGAGAGAGATGAAATACTTTCCCATATGGAGTCAACGCCAGAAGAAGATCTACCACATTGGATTGCCAGCAGTTGGACCCAAACATATGGGGCTGAGATTGTCGCAAAAATTGCACAATGCCTGCGCCACCCCCCTAAAATTGATCTGACCGTAAAAAATGATGCGGATCGGGACGATTTAGCCCTTGAGTTAGAAGCCAAAATCATGCCTACAGGCAACCTCAGAATCGACCCAACAGACGTCTCTAAGCTCTCTGGTTACGATCAAGGTGCTTGGTGGGTGCAAGACCTTGCCACAAGCATTCCAGCCACACTACTTGGGGACATTAAAGGTAAAACAGTCGTCGATTTTTGTGCTGCCCCTGGCGGCAAAACCATGCAGCTTGCAGCAGCAGGTGCTCAGGTGATTGCAGTAGATCGCTCTAAACCGCGTCTAAAAAGACTTCATGCCAATATGAAACGTACATGGTTAAAAGCGAAAGTTATCACAGATGATGCTCTGACAGTTGATCTGAGTGACTATGAAATTGATCATATTTTACTAGACGCCCCCTGTACTGCAACAGGCACCCTGAGACGAAATCCTGACATGATGTGGTGTAAAGACCCCGAGGATGTGATCAAACTTGCAGGGCTTCAAAAGCGCATGCTGAAACGCTCTTTTGATCTTCTACCTGTTGGCGGCACACTAATTTATTGTGTTTGCTCACTTGAAGCCCCAGAATCTATTGATCCGATCACAGATTTTCTTAGCCGAACAAAGACAGCCGAGCGGCGCCCCATCACAAGCTCTGAAGTAGGCGGCCTCAAGGAATTGATTACAGAAGATGGTGATTTACTCTGCCTGCCTCATTATCTCTCTGATGAAGGCGGTATGGATGGTTTCTACGCAGCAAGACTTACAAAAACTGCCTAATTAGCTGAGAAAAATTTTTTCATTTCTCGATTCGTTCCCTGTTGCGACTCGGACTAGATTCCTGTACAAGTGGGGCGTATTCATATTCATCATTAAAAGAGTGTCCCATGCAAAAACCAGTTCGAATTGCCCCGAGTATCCTGTCTGCTGATTTTTCTAAATTAGGTGAAGAAGTGCGCGCGATCGATGCCGCAGGGTGCGACTATGTTCACATTGATGTAATGGACGGTCATTTTGTGCCGAATATTACTATCGGTCCAGACGTTGTTAAAAGCCTTCGCCCCCATACGCAGAAGATTTTCGATGTCCATTTAATGGTCGCCCCAGTGGACAGCTATATTCAAGCATTTGCTGATGCTGGTTCTGACATCATAACCGTTCACGCTGAATCCGGGCCGCATGTACATCGCACACTGCAAATGATTAAGGCCACTGGTAAAAAAGCTGGCCTCTCATTTAATCCAGGCACCCCGCTCGACTGTCTAGATTATCTGATCGATATGCTGGATCTAATTTTAGTCATGAGTGTTAATCCTGGCTTTGGAGGGCAGTCTTTCATACCATCCCAATTGAAGAAAATTGAAGAGGCTCGCCGGCGCATTGATGTATCTGGTCGCGAGATTGATCTTCAAGTTGACGGCGGCGTAAATATGGAAACCGCCCCGCAGGTCATCACAGCAGGAGCAGACTTACTTGTTGCTGGCAGTGCTACGTTTAAGGGCGGTCCTGATCAATATGCTACGAATATGAAAGCGCTCCGTGGCGAGAGCTAAAAAGAATTTGGGTAAACAAATGCAGCTTTAATTTCTGCATTTATATAAGGGGTGAGGCATGAGTCTGGCTGAATCAGTAAGAGCTCAGATCATGGCAAGTAGTAACGAACAATCCTATCGATTGTTGCGGCCTGCCAATAGGTCTTTACTCGCTAAATTCATGAAAAAGATAGGCCGTCGCTTTCGTGAATGGGGCTATGGGCAGGCCCTCTATAGATGGCGTCTCAAAGGTCGTCATCCCGTTCAAATTCTTGCCTCCCCCGATGATCCTGCGGCCGGTAACGGTGTAATCGGTCGAAAACTTTTGGGAGGTGAGTATCATTTCGAAAACGAAATGATAGATATAAACGAAAGCTTTTGGGCCGCGATATATGGGAAGACGGATGCGCTTATCACGCATGCTCATCGTTTTAATTTTCTTGAGGATTTGGCCCAGGTTGGCGATCAACCCCTTGCTCGCGAAGCCGCTGAATATCTAACGCGTCTTTGGCTTGAGGATTATGCTGATTTTGACATTGATGTTTGGCAACCCGATATCATTACACGCCGTCAAATAAGTTGGTGTGTTCATGCGCCCCTTATATTATCAAGCAATTGTCTGGTTTATAAATCGAAATTATTGCTGACCATGGCTTGCCAAGCCCGTCATATTCAACGAGTAACCAAAGATTGCTCTGAGGGCATGGGAGAAGTATACGGAGGCACAGCCCTTATCTTGTCAGGCCTCATCTTGCCTGTCGGAGAAAAATGGACACAGCGCGGTGAAGACTTTCTCTCGAAAACGTTGGCATATTTTATTAATCCGGACGGGGGCACCCAATCGCGTAGTACAGCTGATGCCATAAAAGTCATGCAACAATTGGTCATTTTAAAAAGCGCCTATAAAGAAACTGAGACAGAGCAACCTGTTTGGCTTCAATCAACGCTCGATAAGATTGGACCTTTTGTGAAAGCTCTAATGTTTGAGGATGGATCCATGGCTGCTTTTGGGGGCACATCGCCCTCAGGCGGATCCGTCGCCGAACGACAATTTGGAACACAGTCTATTCTTCAAGCCTCTGATGCTGAAGGCAGTCCGATGGAAAGTGCATCCCGTACAGGGTACCAGCGTTTGAGCAACGGTAGAACAAATCTTATAATGGATGTGGGTCCTGCACCCCAGACGTCCTTTTCTGCAAAGGCAGGGGCAAGCTGTGGTGCTTTTGAACTCTCGGACAGTTTATACCGAATTATCACGAGCATGGGTCCTGCAGGTAGCCGCACAGCCATGCCCGAACTCGCCCCCTTAAGCAGAACCTCAGCCGCTTTCTCAAATCACATTGTAAGTGACAAAAATAGTACAAAATTTACTGAGACAGGCCAGATGGGTGCCGGGGTGACTGCAACTCATTTCACCCGTAAAAACCATGACAACGGGGCTCTTGAAATTAGCCTAACTCACGATGGCTATGATAAGCGTGTTGGCGTCTCAGTCGAAAGACGCATTACGCTTTCACAGGATGGTTTAACTGTTAAAGGTCAAGAAAAGTGGCGCGTATCAAAACCTAAAAAAGCTGAAAAACAATCAGCCTCACTTCGATTTCATCTCCACTCTTCGGTCACGGCCGAGAAATTAGATGATGGCCGCATCCGCATACAAGGTCCTTTTGGTACATGGCTCTTTTCGTCCATCGGTGCGGACTGTGACTTAGAGGAAAGCCTTTATATGGACACACCTGCGTCCATACAGCCATCTGTGCAAATTGTTATTCAAGCCTCAGCCGATACCTTAATCAATGATTATATTCGCTGGCGCTTATCAAAAGAAGATATAAATTCTTAAACTATAGTACTCTGATGACGCGCTTTTCCATGAAACCCCTTGCAGAAATGGGAAAAATCCGCTACGTCAGCGTAAATTTTCCAAGTGTGTAGATCTATCCTAAAGGCCACGAGTACAGGCATGATCTCTACCCAAGTAAAAAGGCTCTCTGATAATGACCAATATCGTTACAATAAAACGTGCTCTGATTTCTGTTTCTGATAAAAGCGGCGTTGTAGAACTCGCTAAAGCCCTCGCCGACCAAGGGGCAGAAATACTCTCAACAGGCGGCTCTGCCAAAGTCATCCGCGACGCTGGTATTCCCGTAAAAGAAGTTGCAGACCATACAGGATTTCCTGAAATGATGGATGGTCGTGTCAAAACACTTCATCCTAAAATTCATGGTGGTTTTCTTGCACTTCGTGACAATGAAGATCATATCACAGCCATGAAAGATCATGACATTGGGGGCATCGACCTTGTAGCGGTTAACCTTTATCCTTTTGAAGCTACTGTGGCGTCCGGTGCTGACTTTGATACTTGTATAGAAAACATCGATATAGGCGGCCCTGCAATGGTGCGTTCTGCGGCCAAGAACCATGCTTTTGTAACGATTGTTACTGACCCATGCGATTATGAGACCATTATCACTGAAATTTCAGAGCAAGGGGGTACAACGCACGCAACCCGTATGAAATGTGCCGCAAAAGCTTATGCCCGAACAGCCGCATACGATACAGCGATCAGTCAGTGGTACGCGCAACAAAACGGTGAAACCTTTGCGGACAGGGTCACTTTTTCAGGCTCAAAAGTCCAAGAATGCCGCTACGGCGAAAACCCACATCAAGTGGCCGCTTTCTATAAAAATAGTGAAGAGCGCCCTGGCATAGCGACCGCCACTCAGCTCCAAGGAAAAGAGCTTTCCTATAATAATCTGAACGATACAGATGCCGCGTTTGAATTGGTTTCAGAATTTGACCCTTCCACACCTACGGTTGCCATTATTAAACATGCCAACCCTTGCGGCGTTGCCCAGGCTGACAGCTTGCTAGACGCCTACAAAAAAGCGCTGAAATGTGACCCCGTATCTGCCTTTGGTGGTATTGTTGCTTTGAATGGCACTCTTGATGCCACAACAGCTTCAGAAATTGTAAAAGTATTTACAGAAGTAATTATTGCTCCTTCTGTGAGTGATGACGCTAAAGAAATTATTGCAGCGAAAAAGAATTTACGTCTATTAGTAACCGGCGGCTTAGCGGATCCAAAACAAGATGCAAAAATGGTGAAAACCGTTTCCGGCGGCTTTCTTGTTCAAAACCGTGATACAGGGCGCATCATCAGAGAGGATCTAAAAGTAGTAACAGACCGTGAACCTTCTGATCAAGAACTCACCGATATGTTGTTTGCTTTCCAAGTTGGCAAACATGTGAAATCAAATGCGATTGTTTATGTACGTGATGGTATGACTGTGGGTATTGGGGCAGGCCAGATGAATCGTCGCGACAGTTCGCGGATTGCAGCCATTCGTGCTGGAGAAGCAGCAGAAATGGCAGGAGATTCAGAAACTCTTGCCAAAGGCTCTGTGGTCGCATCGGATGCCTTCTTCCCCTTTGCTGACGGACTTCTCGCAGCGGCAGAAGCAGGCGCTACTGCGGTGATCCAACCAGGTGGATCTATGCGAGACCAAGATGTGATTGATGCAGCAAATGAAGCCGGTCTTGCGATGGTCTTTACAGGAATGCGTCACTTTAGACACTAAGAAACATACGATATTGCGGGATCTCCTCCCGCATCATATCTTTTTGATGTGGACAATTCATGCCCTTAATAACACTGCGCAGCGCAACTCCCAATGACAGAGAATTTATCCTTTCTCTCTCGCCTATTCTTGCGGAACCAATCAAACTCGCTTGGCATTCCGATGCCGCTATAAAAATGTTCCAACAGGCTTACATTCTTGAAATGTTGGAGTGTGAGAAAAGTGAAAGTCACACAGTAATAGCCGAAATAGACACTCAACCTGTGGGCTTTATACATGCATGCAAGTCTAAGGACGAGGTATCAGGCGAAGCTTGTGGCACCATTCCATTGCTTGCTGTTAAAAAAGAAGCTCAACACTCTGGCGTCGGGAAGGCCTTAATGCAAGAGGCCGAGTCTTGGGCAAGAAAAAAGGACTATCGTCTTTTACATTTAGAAGTCTTTTCCTCAAACACCGAAGGCCGAGGCTTTTACAAAGCCCTCGGCTACGGAGAAGATACAATTAATTTGATTAAAGAATTGAGCTAAGTGAGGCCCACGATCAAGTCTTTAAGATCAACTTCCGGACGAGGGCCCACGTGGGAAATCACCTCGGCAGCACAAATGCCCCCAATCCTGGCACAGGTAGCAGCACCGTAGCCTTGTTGCAGGCCATATAAAAACCCGGCGGCATAGAGGTCTCCTGCCCCTGTTGTGTCTTCAACAGATGTAGGTTCTGCCGGAATAGCAAAAGTTTGCCCCTCCGCAATGATGGTACTGCCCTTATCACCCCGGGTTAGCGCTGCGATCTCTACACTGCCACGGGCGAGGCTTGCAGCACGAGAAAAGTCTTCAATTTCATAAAGAGACTTAATCTCGTCTTCATTGGCGAACAAGATATCCACATATTCTTCAATTAACTGCATAAATTCATCTCTGAACCGATCCACACAGAAACTATCTGATAGGCTAAGAGCTACTTTGGTCTTAGAAGCCTTTGCAATCTTAAAGGCCTTAAGCACCGCCTCTTTTGCATCAGGCCTATCCCATAAATATCCTTCAACATAAATGATTTCAGCGCCAGCAATATAAGCTTCGTCAATGTCATCGACTGACAAGCCACCGCATGCTCCTAAATAGGTATTCATAGTGCGCTGAGCATCTGGAGTAATCAGGACCATACAATTGGCTGTAGATTCCCCTTCTGTGGCAGCAGGGGTTGGAAAATCAACGCCAACAGCGCCGATATCATGGCGAAAAATCTTCCCCAACTGGTCATCAAAAACTTTACCTATGTACCCGACAGACCCCCCAAGCATAGCCACACCTGCAGCCGTGTTGCCCGCTGAGCCCCCCGAACGCTCTATGGCTGGTGGCATAGCGTCATAGATGTTAGTTGACTGGTCTTGGTCCACTAAAAGCATTGCACCTTTATCCATAGAAAACGTTGCTAAAAAGCTGTCTTCAACCTTTGCCAGTACATCAACAATCGCATTGCCAATCGTGATTAATTTAGGTGATGTCGTCATATTCTATCCTTAAAAGCATCTTATTTTTAACCGAACCATTGCATTAGGCTTCATCAATCCTTACCTATAAAGAAAAATAGATATAAGTCATAATAAAAAGACACTCAGTGAGGACATCATGGTTATTGATAGCGTTAATAAGACTTGGCAGCAGCTGCTCCATCCCGCCTTTCGAAAAGTATTCTTTATCGGCACAGGACTTTCTATACTGACAATGATCGTTCTACTCATCACTTTCTTCAGCTATTGGCCAGAAGGAATGATTACCGGATGGGACTGGCTTGACGGCAAACTTCATGAGTGGGGATGGGCAGACACTACCTTTGCTATTCTTGCAATTCCTCTTTTTGGAATCGTCGGTTATTTTCTCTTCCCCCCCATAGCGAGAGTGGTGATGGGTGTTATGAATGAACAGATTATGGACGCTGTTGAAGAAGATTATTACCCTCATAACTTAAAGAAGAGAGAGGTTGGTTTTACTGAAAACTTAGTTCACGCCTTAAAGTTCGGGATTGTGGTTCTTGTGGTAAATCTTCTAGCTCTGATTCCCTATCTGATTTTACTGACGACCTTAGGCATTGGCACCCTTGTCCTCTATCTTTTGATAAACGGCTATTTGGTCGGTCGAGAATATATGGAAATTGCAGCCTTGCGTCATATGTCTTTTCAAGAAATGAAAGCTTTCAGGATACGTCATCAAAGCAAGATGATGTTGGGTGGCATAGCAAATGCTGCTATGTTTTTAGTACCTGTCCTCAATTTAGCCGCTCCCATTATCGGGACAGCTATTATGACCCACATCACTCAAAAATGTATGGAACAAGATAAACATGGGAATTTCTAGACGATCCATTTTGGATAATGGTAAAAAGGGTGGGCTAATTGCTGCCTTAACCCTCCTTACTGCCTGCATGGGTCAGACAGAGGCCCCTGTTGCAGAAACTGTGAATTCACAAGTCGAAGAGGCCCCTCGTGAGGCAGTTCCTTTACTGCCAAAGCCTGTGGTGCGCACTATTCCCAAAGCCATAACATTACTTGGGAAAACACCATCTGACATATTCACTCTCTTCGGTGAACCCCGTCTAATACGCACTGAGGGCAGTCAGTATATTATGCAATATAAGACCCAAAAGTGTGTTCTGGATATAGTCTTCGCTCAAGAGACAGAGACTGATCAGCACGCAAATCATCTCAGCGCCAGAAACCAAATGGGTGAAAAGCTTGACCTACAGCTATGCTTTGAGTCACTCTATCCATAAGAAAAACAAGATTGAGGGCATACTATGAAATTTCCTGATGGGTCTACTATCATAAAATTGGTCATTCTAAGCCTGGCCGTCGGATTCCTTCTCAAGACATTTGGGAAATCAGCGGGTGATATATATGGCTATATTATAAATAAGCTGGCATCGCTTTGGAATTGGCTTGTAGGCGCAGGTCTTGAATATATTCTTTTGGGAGCTGCGATTGTAGTGCCGCTCTATCTCTTCAGTGAATGGCGGAAAAAACGTGGCTGATAAAAATAAGGCAAAATTTTTTGATCCAAAAAATGTAGACCTGAAGAATAATGACCTGCGTCTACATGCTCCTCACGTCGATAGAAACAAAGATGTTATTCTCAATGTCTTAAAAGATTATTTCCCAGAAAAAGCCACTGTTTTGGAATTTGCCTCCGGCACGGGACAACATGCCAGTTATTTTGCGTCACAGTTACCCAATATACACTGGATCCCTTCAGACATTGAAGACGACAAGCTGGCCAGCATTCTAGCGTGGAAGAATCACTGCGGTATGCCAAATCTTGCGGACCCCCTCTATCTAAACTTGATGAAGGAATGGCCCCTCTTGCCTAAGGTAGACGCTGTCTGCGCCTTTAATCTTATTCACATCGCGCCTTGGACACTGACTAGACATCTCTTTAAAGCTGCTAGTAGCCTTCTGGAAAGTGGAGGACAACTCTATCTATACGGACCCTATAAGCGCGGTGGGGAGCATACATCTCAGTCAAATGTACAATTTGATCGCAATTTAAAAAGCAGCAACCCTGAATGGGGTGTGAGGGCCATGGAAGACGTCATCGAGGCCGCGAATAGAACCCGATTTGCCGATCCAACAATACTCCCAATGCCCGCGAATAATTTCAGTTTAATTTTTGAAAAGCTTTAAGGCTGCGCGTTATTCGGCAATGGTCCGAATTTCAGCGCGCAATTCTTTTAAACCAACATTCTTATCACTGCTCGTCCCGATGATCACAGGATGACACGCAATAAATTTTTTGGCCTGTTCCCTGACTTTATCAAGGGCAGCTTCTCGATCAGAGACTTTCAATTTATCAAATTTCGTCAAGACCAACTGATAGTTAACAGCAGCTTCGTCGAGCATCGCCATAATCTCTTTATCTGTTTCTTTTAAACCATGACGGCTATCAATCAACAACATCACCCGTCTTAAATTTGAACGCCCTTGAAGATATGTTTTCACGAGGCGAGTCCAAGCCTGTACCTTCTTGCGTTCAATTTTTGCATACCCATACCCAGGCAAATCAACCACATAAAGGGGCAGATCAATGGTTGCCCCCATATTAAAATAGTTCAACTCCTGTGTTCGGCCAGGAGTTCCCGATGTTCGTGCAAGGTTTTTGCGCCATGTAAGGGCATTGATCAAACTTGACTTACCCACATTCGAGCGGCCAGCAAATGCAATTTCAGGACGATCCGGCGGCGGCAGTGTATCAAGGGATACAGCCCCTTTGACAAAGTCGATAGGCGCCCGAAATAGACGCTCACCGCTCTTTAATTGTTCTTCATCAAAGTTTAATTCCATGATCTGTCCCTTACAGACTGCCACAAAAAGTGACGGTTAGCCTTTTGCTTCTTCGCGGCGTGTAATCACATACTGCTGTGCCACTGATAGAATAGCATTCCATGTCCAGTAGATCACCAGTCCTGCAGCAAAGTTTGCAAGAATAAATGTAAAGATAATTGGGAGCATATTCATAATTTTTTGCTGCTCAGGCGCCATTGTCGTTGGATTCATCTTTTGCTGAGCCCACATAGAAACACCCATGAGAATTGGCCAAATACCAACTGCAATGAGGCTTGGAGGATCCCATGGAATGAGGCCAAACAAATTAAGAGGCGTCAAAGGATCTGGCGCGCTCAAATCAGTAATCCATCCAAAGAATGGCTGATGACGCATATCGATTGTCACATAAAGGACTTTATAGAGAGAGAAGAAAATCGGTATTTGAATGAAGATTGGCAAGCAACCCGCCATAGGATTGATTTTCTCTTTTTTATAGAGCGCCATCATCTCTTGCTGCAATTTTGCACGATCGTCTTTATACCGCTCTTGCATTTTCTTGATCTGTGGCTGAACTTTTTTCATATGAGCCATAGACACATATTGCTTATTGGCAAGAGGGAAAAGAGCCAGCTTTATGACAATCGTAAACAGAATAATAGCAACCCCAAAATTACCGACAAGACCGAATAAGAAATGCAGAGCCACATAAAATGGATAGGTTATAAAATGAAACCAACCCCAATCCACTGAGTCGATAAAGATTTCAACCCCGAGGTCTTCTTGATATTGACGAATTGTAGGAACATCTTTCGCCCCTGCGTAAAAGCGGTTCGTAACCGTAGCACTTTCATTAGCTTTGACTGTTTCAACATAGTTGAAATATTCCGCACCATAGGCAGCCCCCATCTGTGACATTGCTGCACGAGGTAAAACAGTCTTTTGATCAGGAACAAGGACGGTCATCCAATATTTATCAGTGATGCCTAGCCAACCCCCCGTTGTTTCTTGATTGATTGGGTCTGTCGCCGCATCTTCATAATCTAATTCGATCAAAGTCTTATTCGCTTCGTCACTCAACCCAGCAATAAGGCCTTCATGAAGGATAAACATACCATCTGTCTCAATGGGACCTTGACGCTCTACCAGGCCATAAGCGGAGGCTGCGACATCTGCGGTACTATTGTTATTAATGGTTTGTTCCACGGTGAACATAAATTTATCATCAACGGAAATTGTTTGAATAAACTCTATACCCTCCGCATTTACATAGCTGAGTGTTACAGGGCTGGTCGGGGTTAGTTCTGTAGAATTTGATGTCCATAAAGCATTTTCAGGAACCAACGAATTTAAATTGGAATCAACCCAGCCAAATCTCGTATAATAAGCTTTTTCCCCTCGGATCCCCATTGGGGTAAGCAAGCGGATTAAATCCTCACTATCTTTCTCTACCTTGTGATTGACCAACTGAAGATCATCAATGATGGCCCCACGCAAAGATAAAGAGCCAATAAGTTCTGGTGTCGAGATTTTAAGGCGTGTTGTCTCTGACAGCGCATCTGCTAGCGAGATTTGTCCCCCAGTTTCTACTGAAGAGGCAGGTTTTTGTCCTGGGATCACTTTGGCGGGATCAGTGGGCGCTTTTCCTGGAATTTGGCTGCCCTCTAAAGCTTTCTGTTGCTCTTCGTATGCGAGTCGCTCTTTTTCTAATTTGGGTCCGAGATAGAACTCGTTATATCCAAACATAAATAATAGCGACAATGCTATTGCAACAATAATATTTTTACTTTCGCCCATGTGACTAAACACCCTGTAATGCAGCAGTTTCCTGCAAAATAATTAATATTAATCTTCTTTATGCTGATGATCACCATCAGCAACTGGCGGCACCGGATCATACCCATGCCCTCCCCAAGGATGGCATCTCAGTATTCGCTTGGCCGTCAACCAAGTCCCTTTTAAGCCACCATGTTTTTCAAGAGCTTCCATCGCGTAACTGCTGCAAGAAGGCTCATATCGACAATTTGACCCTAACAAAGGGGAAATAAAAAGCTGATAGGCTCGTACCAGTTTTGATAGGCACCATGCAAGAGGAGATGCCATCTTTATTCCACTTTCTCTACTTTTTTGGTCTTTTTATCTCTTTTTTGCCCTGCCGACTTTTTCCGCGACGGCCTCTGATCTTTTAAATCAGCGTTCTTTGCCAATTTTTCAAGTGCCCAAATCAAGTCCTTTTGCATTTTTTCGAAAGAATTTTCGAGTCCCCCATGACGCCCAATCATCACATAGCGGGCGCCCTGCTCACCGTGCGAGGGAACTATCACTCTTGCTACTTCTTTCATACGGCGCCTAATCCGGTTTCGCACGACAGCATTGCCCACCTTTTTTGTCACTGTAAATCCAACCATCGGTGCGACTTGCCCCTTTGATCTAAAATTTTCTGCTTCAGAAACCTCTTTAGAAGGTGTCTCTAATGCAGTTGCTGGTGGCATATACTGGAGAATAAAGGACGGCGTGACCCAGCGACGGCGTGTCGCAGCAACAGCCAAATAATCAGGTCTTTCTTTTATTCTATGCAATGTCATTTCTGTCTCTTACCACGGAAGGGAAACGAAAAAAAGCTGGTCCGCATTCGCCGAACCAGCTTTCAATCTATTCAAAAGTCGAAGCAGTCTGCTCTTAAGCAGAAAGACGCTTACGGCCTTTCGCGCGACGTGCATTCAAAATAGAACGGCCACCAACGGTAGCTTTACGAGCGCGGAAACCATGACGACGCTTACGAACCAGAACACTTGGTTGATATGTACGTTTCACGTGATTTACTCCAGTTTGTCGCCCAGCCGACTGCTGAACGGATAATTTGAGCGGTACATAACGCCCCCGAACACTAAAGTCAACCGAGTCATGCTCTAAGATGTCATTTTTCTGGTTTATGGCGTAAATTCTATGAAAAATATCCCTTTAGTCATGCTATTCACATTTTTTTGATGAAATTAATCGCCTAATTCATAAAAATATGGAAGAATCACTTTTTGTTAGTAAGTATGCGGCACTTAAAGTGCCCTCAAAAGGTTTATATAAGGCGATGCCAGAACGATACCGGCCTATTCGATCCAGTCTTAGATCAAAGATTCTTATCGTCACAGTACTTTTTGTGATGCTTGTAGAAGCCTTTGTCTATTTCCCTGCCATAGCAACTTTTAGAGAAACCTATTTGAGTCAAACCCTTAAGGCCGCCCAAATCGCGGCCATGAGTTTAGAAGCTAGCCCTATGAATCGGGTAACGCCAGAGCTAGAACGAAACCTGCTTGCGGCCTCGGGTGTTGTTTCGATTGTCATGCGCAGGAATGACCAAAGTCGCATGCTCGGCTTTGATCAAATGCCTTCAGATGTTGAAACAGTATACGACATCCGCGGGGCAGCCATCGGTAGTTTGATCGCGGATGCAATGGAAACCTTCTCTGCAGAAGGGGATCGTTATATCAGTGTGATTGGTGAGCCAATTCTCAAAGACACGATGTGGATTGAGATGACCGTCTACGAAGAAGAGCTTTATGAGGCCATGATTGCTCACTCAAACAACTTGATTATCCTATCCGCACTTATTTCTTTTTCCACAGGCCTGCTTGTTTATCTATGCCTGCACTGGGTGGTTGTTAGGCCCATGCGGCGGCTGAAGAAAAACATTGTACGCTTTCAATCAAACTCAGAAGATCCCAAAGCGGTTCTTCCTTATAGCAAGCGACGCGATGAAATTGGCGTTGTATCCAGAGAATTGCGGAGCAGTCAGCAACACGTCCAACAGTCGCTAAAGCAAAAACAACGCTTAGCAGAATTAGGGGAAGCAATCAGTAAGATCAACCACGATCTGCGCGGCATGCTCACCACTGCCTCGCTTGCTTCTTCCACCCTCGCTCGCGTTGAAGACCCCAAAATAACGCGAATTACAGGGCGTCTGGAGCGGGCCCTCACTCGCGCCATTGATTTATGCACCCGCACCCTTAAATATGGATCTGCCAAAGAACCAGATCCTGTTTTTAGAGAGGTCAATTTACATGACCTAGCTAGTGAAATTGCTGATAGCCTGAACATGGGCGATTCTCCGGTGGAATTTCATAACGCAGTACCCATAGATTATCTCATTCCAGCGGATCCAGATCAGTTGTTTCGTGTCATTTATAATCTAGTGAAAAACAGCTTAGAAGCGATGGAAGTCGAAGGGTCGATCACCGTCGCAGCCAAGCCTGTAGATGATTATCATCAGATTAGGCTCTGCGACACAGGGCCCGGTTTCAATGAAGAAGCACAAGCAAAATTATTCAAACCCTTTGTGAGTACGACACGTAAGACAAAAGGCGGAACGGGCCTAGGATTAGCCATCGCTAAAGAAATGGTCGAAGCCCATAAAGGCACCATTGAATTGGAAGAAACTTCTCAAGAGGGCAGTCACTTCCTTATCTATCTGCCGATTAATCCCGACAGCTAGTGCCTTAATTCTTTCGCAGAACAAAAGGGCTGACTAATTTCATTGAGGCAAGAGTTGTTTCATGCTGTTTGAGAAGCATCTTCAACAATGAAGACATCTCGCTCTTGTTGCCACGCTCGACTGCACGGATAAGGTCTTCAAGCTTACTGAACTGCTGTGAAAGACGTGTATAGGCAATTTGCAAACTTCCCCAAGCCACTTCTTTAGCCTCCTCTGGTTGTTCTTTTTCATAGAAGGCCAAAGCCGCCATCAATGTTGACTGGGCTTCCTTCAGGGCCATCGTGAGAGCAGGCACTTGTTTTTCAATCGTCTCCGTCGTTAAAGAAACAGCAGACAGAGACTCGACACTCTCTCTTATGGGAGATGGATGTCCTTTTATTTCAATCGAAGACGCTGACATTTCCACATTTTTGGGGAGTGGATCTGTCAATTTTGGCCATTCATGCTGATAGCCAACGCAGCCACAAAGAGTCAGAATTAATCCAGTAATAACAATAGGTTTTACAAAATTTTGCATGTAAGTATAGGTCGTTTTTGAAGGTTAGAACTCAGGCCAATCTATCTTTCTTTTATAAAAGTTACAATAAAAAGAAATTTCTTCTTGCAATCCTAAAGCAATCTGAGTAGGTTCCGCCGCACACCAAGAGGGTATCAGTCTTCTTGTGTGACACAATTGAATATATGCGCACCGGTAGCTCAGCTGGATAGAGCACTAGACTACGAATCTAGGGGCCGGGGGTTCGAATCCTCCCCGGTGCGCCACTCACTCTCACGACAATCAAATCCTGTTACAGTCTCCAAGAGGGGACCAGCCCTACAAAGTTTAAAGAGGCAAGCGTCGGATAATGAATTAGGTCCCGAACAGGAACAATGTCGGCTCGTGAACGATGATATCAGATGGAATGTTGATCTGATCAATGGCACGGGTATGAGGTTAATATAGATTTTGCGTCTAGCTATAGACGATATACACTTAGACAATGTGGTGCTATACATCGACCTAAATCCCTATCTGTGACGTTAACTAAAGACATCCAGCAGTGAAAGAAAAGTACCATTTGTAGGGACATGGTTAAGGTCCGCAAAGCAGGTAGGGCTGTTGAAGATGTGTTCACGTTTCCACGGCATACGGATCAAATTTCTTGCAAGACTAATGCTGCGAGCGCCACCTTATACAAGTCGCTAGCTGCTTATGTGCCAAAGGGTTGTGTCATCCATAGCTGTGACATGACTTACGTGATCGTTTGCAGGCGGAGCAATGCCCATCTGATATCATAGATCAACTCTGAGAATGTCAGGTAAGGCAAAAGTAAGGAGGGATATGGCAATGGATATCCTCGTGATGTACAGCATGAGTGGTTAGGGCGAACTCAGCCGGTGTCGTCATCTCAATTTTACATTCTTCTACAATTCCCATATAGATATTATTCAAATATTTTCTGGGGAGGAAAGCTATGATCTTACGTCGCTTTGTGAAACACGTTACTGAGCAAAACTGGTTTGCCGTTGGGCTGGACATGCTTGTGGTTGTTACGGGTATTTTCCTTGGTATGCAAGTCACTGACTGGAACGATGAAAGAAACGAGCAATTGCAAATAGAACAGTATCTTTCAGCCCTTGAAAATGACTTACAACAAGACGCTGAAATGTTAATTCCCGTAGCTGAGCAAATCGATCTTAGGGGGACTAAAGGCCGAATGCTGGCAAAACATATTAAGGACATTCCACTTCACCAGCTTAGTAACCTCGATCTCTTTTTATTTACGACGTCACCGGGATATAGACCATACAGCTGGAACAGAGCTACACTAGATCAGCTTAAAAATTCTGGTGCTATTCGCAAAATTACCAGCCCTGAACTGATCAAAAAAATATCAGACTATGATGCGCTGTCGCGGCATCTTGATCTTGATTATACTAATGACGAACAATATATGCACGAAGCTTTTAGCCTAGCGATCAAGATTATAGATATGAATTATCCTAACAGCCGGGAACTGGTGAGAGAAGCCAACCGCAATATTGTAAACGCAAATACGCGTATACAAGATGGACCACTATACAAAAAAGCGCTCAGTAATAATACTGTACTTCTAACGCAGGATTTACCGTCTATTAGGGCTATGGCAAATGTCTATAAAGAGATTAGTCAAACATTGAGTTCACGGACCTCACATGAAATACCTAGACTAAAAAAATATGGCCAAGAAATTATCGAATTGATACATCAACACTATCCCATCACTGGTAGCACAAACAGTGTCATGCATAAAAAGGAAACGCCATGATTTTGATCAGTCTAAAACATTGCTTGAATCACAGATATCTATGAGCTTTGATCCTCTGGTCTTGCTATTATTTTCTCCTATGTTTTAATCGTCTTCATTGAGCAAATACGCGCTATCTGAATGATTGTGGGCTGTAGCCCTTAGTCGCAACAATTACCCATGGCTGATATACTTTTATTATTTATCACCAATTCTAGGATTTAAGACATTACTGTGTAGCTTAGTGACGTATCAGGTCTCATTTTATCCGCTTTGGGCGCCATCTAATAAAATAGCCCTCCTTGTGGGATTTTTTTAGGTGCTTTGATGAGTTATAAGAAACTCTGTGAATTTCCGTGAGAAAAGCTACAAAGATCGCAATAAGAGCCCCGCGAGAGAGTGTCTATTGCAGAGCGTACATTTTGAAGATACTCTCACAATATATTATTTTTTGTAGGCATGTAAGAGGAAGGTTGATGAAAACGATACAATATACACTCGTGGCTTTGGCATCTTTGATCAGCACCTGCGTCACCGCTGAAGATATTGTGCCTCGTGTCCATCTGGTGACAGAGGTCAATCATCCGTATTTTTATTATCAAGAGGATAGTAAGGAACCAACGGGCATCGGCTAT
Organism: Temperatibacter marinus; assembly: GCF_031598375.1. Lineage (NCBI taxonomy): Bacteria > Pseudomonadati > Pseudomonadota > Alphaproteobacteria > Kordiimonadales > Temperatibacteraceae > Temperatibacter > Temperatibacter marinus. Next base: position 1,539,535 of record NZ_CP123872.1, on the reverse strand, counting down.
GTGATCGTCACGGAGCTGATGAGGCGGTCGGGGATCGACTATGAGCTAACGGTTTTGCCATGGTTGAGAGCACTGCGTAAAACGGAAATGGACCCTAGGGCCTGTCTGTTTAACATGAACCGAACCCCCGCTCGGGAAGCTCGCTATCGCTGGATCGGGCCGTTGGCGGAGGGAGGACTAGCTATCTTCGCCAGACCGGGAAGCCCCGAGAAGCTTGGCTCGCTAGAGGAATTGAAAGGCCGTATTGTAATCGGGAAAACTGATAGCCTCTCGCTCAAAGGACTAGCCGAGGAATATGGTGCAACAGTAATTGTCGCCCGTAAAGACCGCCAAGCGGCTATGGCGTTCTACAAGGGGCGCGCCGATTTCTGGGCTGGTGGCCTTATCGATGTACCGCTCGCAGCACGGCATCTCGGATTCCCAGTACCGGAAATCGCGCTGAAACGATCCAGCGCGTCCCTCAATATCGGATGTAACCTGAAACTGGACGACAGGTTATATGACAGGATGAGCAAAGCCTTCAAGACAATGGGCGACTTCCGCGAGACTGTGGTCAGCGATTGGATAGTCATTTCCCAATAGGACCGCTTAAAGCATTATGAGACAAATGGGTAGTCATCATCTACCCCATTCCCTCTAGTTTCTTATGGCTGATAATAAGTCTCTGCCCCTGGACCGACAGGCATACCAAGCAAGAACACCCAGACATAAAAGAGAATTGTCCAACCAACCATGAAGACCAAACTATAAGGAAGCATCGTAGCTATAAGAGTTCCCATACCGAGGTTTTTTTGATAGCGCGCAGCCATCGCCAAAATCAAGCCAAAATAACTCATCATGGGGGCAATCACATTGGTCACAGAATCACCAATTCTATAAGCCGCCTGAATGACTTCAGGGGCATAGCCGATTAACATCAACATGGGGACAAAGATGGGGGCTGTGACTGCCCACTGAGCAGACGCACTACCCAATGATAAATTCACCATTCCGCACATAATGATAAACAGGATAAAGACCTCAGGGCCATCTAGCCCCGTTGCTTGCAACATGGCCGCCCCTTTCACAGCTAGAACAGTGCCTAAATTTGTCCATTTGAAAAAGGCCACAAATTGTGCTGCAAAAAATACAAGCGTAATATAGAGGCCTAGGGTGCTCATACTCTTTGCCATTGCATCAATGGCATCTCTGTCATTTTTCATGGTCCCCGCAACCCGTCCATAGACAAAACCAGGGATGGCAAAGGTGATGAAAATAAAGGCTACAATTCCCTTTAAAAAAGGCGAGCCGGCGACTTCACCTGTCTCGGGATGGCGCAGGATCCCCTCTTCAGGGACAATCGTTAACGCCAGAACGCCGCATAACAAAACAAAGGAAAGGCCCGCCATCTTAAGGCCGCGTTTTTCTTGAGCTGTCGGCGGTTCCATCAACTGTGGCTCAAGTTCTACAGAGGCTTGGGTGGGGTCAAACTTCCCTAACCGAGGCTCTACAATTTTTTCTGTCACGAGCGTTCCCATCAACGCCACTACAAACGTCGATATAAACATAAAATACCAATTCACTTCTGGACCAACAACGTAGTCAGGATCAATCATATGCGCGGCAGCTTCCGTAATGCCCGATAGCAGAGGATCCACTGTCCCCATCAGTAAATTCGCACTATATCCCGCAGATACGCCCGCAAATGCCGCTGCAAGCCCTGCAAGAGGATGACGCCCAAGTGAATGGAAGATTACAGCGGCTAGTGGTATCAGAACCACATAGCCAAGTTCAGAAGCTGTATTTGAAATGATCCCTGCGAAAACAATGGCGAAGGTTACCCCGCGCTGAGATGCATTTAAAACCAAAGCTCTCAACGCTGTAGAAATCAAACCGCTATGTTCAGCTACTGCAACGCCGAGCATAGCAACAAGTACTGTGCCTAAGGGGGCAAATCCAGTAAAATTCGTCACCAGACCCATAACAATACGCTGCAATCCTTCTGCTGACATCAGCGACACCACAGCAATCATGCCATCGGCCTCACGCCCTTTTGCCCCTTCAGGCCTTGGGTCCGCAACAGCCACATCAAAATAGCCAAGAACACCACTTAAGAGAACAATAAAAATAGCCAACATGGCAAAGAGTGAAACTGGATGAGGCAGTAAATTCCCGAGCCATTCTACAGTCGATAAAAATCTTGAAAACAAACCAGACTGAGCAGGTTCTGCTCTCTTAGAGGTGGGTGCCTTATTTTGCTGTGTCATAGTAAGTGTCAGACCCTTTTTTATTGAACCAATGGGAAACGATAAAAGCTTAATGGGTATTCCAAACATTTTCCAGTTTTGTTTTAATCTCTTCCAAAGCGGGATTAGCAGTTGCACTTTCCTAAGCCTTAAGGCTAGTGTTTTCTTGGGATAAGGAGAAGAGCGTGACAAATATACAAGAACCCTATGATGCCATTTTTATTGGGTCTGGCATTGGCTCACTAACCACAGCAGCCATTCTCGCCAAACTTTACAAAAAACGCTGTTTAATCCTAGAGCGCCATTATGAAATAGGCGGATTCACTCATACATTTCGCCGACCCGGTGGCAATGAATGGGACGTCGGCGTACATTATATTGGGGATATGAACGACGGGGCAACCATGCGTCAAATCAGCGATTTCATTACTGATGGTCATCTTAAATGGCAGAGAATGGAAGATCCTTTTGATGTTTTCGATTACCCAGATTTTTCCTTTGGCCAAGTGGGAGATAAAAAACAATTCGTTTCAGATTTGATCAAACAGTTCCCCCATGAAGAGACAGGCATTCACGCTTATTTTGCGGCTTTAAAGGCTGCGCGAAAATGGAACTATGGCCGTATGCTCAAAGAAGTATTGCCAAGTCCGATGAAATTCCTAGCTCGATTGATGATGCGCAGCCACAATAAAGTGGCTCTGGCAACTGTAGATGACATTATAGACCCCCTTATTTCAGACCCGAAATTGAAAGCTGTTCTTCTTTCTCAGTGGGGAGATTACGGCCTCGCCCCTTCAGAAGCAGCCTTTGGCACCCATGCTCTTGTTGCTAACCATTATCTTCATGGTGGCTATTATCCCGAAGGCGGCGCTGCCAGCATGGCGGATACCATCATGCCCCTGATCGAAGCGGCAGGGGGCACTTGTCTCATTAACCATGAAGTCAAAGAAATTATCGTAGAGAGCGGCAAAGCTGTAGGTGTTGAAGTTCTCGCAAAAAAGGGAAAAAAAGGGGGAACGCTTAAGCGATTTAATGCCCCTCAAATTGTCAGCTGTGCGGGGGCTCACCTCACGTATGATAAATTACTCCCTAAGGAATACGGAGCTGAGCATGCCAAAGCATTGGAGCCGTTGATTGCTGACATGTCCACTGCGACCATGTATATTGCCTTTAACGATAACCCTGCAAAACTAGGCTTCCGCGGAGAGAACCACTGGATCTTCTCAAGCTATGACCATAACAACTATGCAAAGGGAACTGGCCTCACTGAGGGCATGGCAAAAGGTGGGTATTTATCTGTACCCTCCCTAAAGGACCCGCGCAGTCAAACCCACCGCGCTGAACTGATAGGTTTTATGGATTGGGCCGCTGTGGAAAAATGGCAGGGCAGTGAATGGATGAACCGCGGGACAGACTATGAAAAACTGAAGGAGCAGATTGCGGAAAGCCTCTTAAATCTTGCTGAAGAACGCTTTCCAGGGTTCAAAGATATGGTGAGCTATTATGATCTCTCAACGCCTTTATCAACACAACATTTCGTCGGCTCACCTAAAGGATCCATTTACGGAGTAAAAGCAACCCCAGAACGGTATCAACAAAAATGTTTAGGCGTAAAGACGCCAGTGAAAAATTTATACCTTACAGGGGCTGATGCTTTCGCCTTTGGTGTGGGCGGGGCCATGATTAGTGGTGTCGCAACAGCAGGTGTCATGGCGGGATCTTTTGGGTTTTTCAAGGTCTGGAAAAAGATTACAGGATAGCAAGAAGGGCACAAGTTCAAATGAAGGATTGTATAGAATTTGTGGATTTCACGCCTCTTCATTCCAGGGCTTGTTTGGCCTTGTTCGATGCCAGTTGCCCTGAGCATTTTTTACCTCATGAACGCCCAGAATATGAGGACTATCTCAAGAACAACCCTGAAGGCTATCAGGTCTGCACTTTGAGAGATGACATTATTGGGGCCTTTGGCCTTGCTGCAGAAAAAGAAAAGAGTTTAGCAAGCATTACGTGGATCATGCTTTCCCCCAAACACCAAGGGGTCGGCATCGGAAAAGAAATGATGGGCCAAATTTTTGAGAAGGCTCATGCCCAAAAATTCAAAACAATTCAAATTGCCACTAGCCATAAAACTTGCTCCTTTTTCGCAAAATTCCAGGCTCAAGCTATTCGAAACATTCCCAATGGATGGGGCGATGGCATGCACCGTGTCGATATGATCATTAAACTCTGATCATTCTTTATTTCTCCTTGTGCTTGACCAAAGGAAACCCACCGAAAAGCAAAGTCTCAAGGGTGTTGTCCGATTAAACAAAAAGGAACACAGCTTCTCCTAGCTTACCACCAAATAACATATAATGCGCTCACGATGAGAATGACTGCCAAACTGCCTGCATTGAAATGCCAGCGCGAATGATAGACTGCACCTTCAGTTTCAATGACATTTGAGCCTGCCTCGGCTGGTTGAACCAGCGATATAAGGACTGCGAAAGCTCCGCATAAAAGGAAGACCAGTCCTACACGATCGATGAAGGGTATTTCTGGCCAGTATTGACGCAACACTATGGACAAAACAAAAGAGCCAATAGCCGCAACCAGGGCAGAGTTTGCTGTGGCTTTCTTCCAGAAAAGGCCCAATAAGAAAATCACAACAATTCCAGGGGTAAAAAAGCCTGTAAACTCTTGAATAAATTGAAAGGCCTGTGAAAAATTACCGAGCAGCGGTTGGGCAATCATCATGGCAATAGCCATCGAAGCAAAAGCCATTAAGCGACCCACCGTCACCAATTTCGCTTCGCTAGCCTCTTTATTCCTAACTTTATAAAGGTCCATCGTAAAAATAGTGGAAATCGAATTCATCATCGACCCTAAAGAAGATAAGATGGCAGCAATTAAAGCTGCAAATACCAGGCCTTTAATGCCGACAGGCAGCAACTTCATCATTTCAGGATAGGCTTGATCTGGCTTAGCAAGATCAGTAACCAAGAGAGCCGCAGCAATTCCAGGCAACACCACTATGATTGGCATTAAAATTTTCAAAAAAGCGGCAAACACTATGCCTTTACGCGCTTCGTGAATATCTCGAGCCGCCAACGCCCTTTGAATTACATATTGATTAAATCCCCAATAGGATAAATTCATCATCCACATCCCTCCCAAAATAACCGAAAGCCCAGGAAGGTCTTTGTAGTAAGGATTGTCAGGGGATAAAATCATATCAAACTTTTCGGGCAACGTGGTGGACAAAATATTCAATCCGCCCATGACACCCGCCTCGCCACCGATTTTCCCTAGCGTTATGGCAGCAACAAAAAGGCCGCCTGCAACCAGCAAAACTACTTGAATAATATCGGTAAGAGCCACAGCCTTTAGCCCCCCATATAGGGAGTAAGCCATTGCCGCAGCGCCGAGCAGGACAAGGGCATATGTTATGTCTATGCCTGTAATTGAATTCATAGCGAGCGCGCCAAGCCATAGAATTGAGGTCAGATTCACAAATATATAAAGTGCCATCCAAAAGATCGCCATCACGAACCTTACACGACCATCGTAACGTTTTTCTAGAAACTGTGGCATGGAATAAATTTGGTTTTTAAGAAAAATTGGCAGAAAATATTTGCCCACAATCAATAGGGTTATCGCGGCCATCCATTCATATGATGCTATCGCCAGTCCCATTGCATAGCCGGAACCAGACATCCCAATGATTTGTTCTGCTGAGATATTAGCTGCAATCAGGGAGGCGCCGATAGCCCACCACGGCAAGCTTTTTCCTGCTAAGAAATAGTCTTTGGTATCTTTACTATGCCCTGCCTTTTCTCGGCTGACATATTGTGCAATCGTAATGATCATTAATACATAAATAACGACAATGGCTATATCTAACGTTGCTAAGGACATCTCGCTCCCTTTCCCCCAATCAGAACAGTGCCTATAAGGCATGATTTTTTCTAACTCTGCACTGACTATTTCATGGCCTGATAATTTTGACAAGTACTCTTAAGGGTGATTAGAATTCATCCTAGACACAAAAGGAAGCTTCATGTCACCGGCAGAAACATTCAGCGCACCGCATAGAAGATTTAATCCCCTTTCGGGCGCTTGGACTTTGGTATCGCCGAATAGGGCAAAAAGACCGTGGTCCGGACAGGTTGAAGACATCCCTAAAGAGGTTCAGCATTCCTATGATGCGAATTGCTATCTCTGCGCGGGGAATACAAGGGTCTCTGGCACTGTGAACCCAGATTATAAAGGCCCCTATGTCTTTGAAAATGATCACGCCGCTTTGACCGCCCCTAACGGCATAAGCCAGTCCAGTGGTCCTGCTGACCCTAAAGACCTTTTTAGGGGAGAAGTCGCTAATGGCCACTGTCAGGTTATCTGTTACAGCGAAGATCATAGCCTCACAATGGCTGAGATGGAAGAAGAACAAATTCAACAAATCATTACTACTTGGATAAAGCTCCACCGTGGTTATGAAGACAGTTTTCAAGTGGTTCAACTTTTTGAGAACAAAGGGGCTATCAACGGGTGCTCAAATCCGCATCCTCACGGTCAAGTATGGGCCAGTGACCATATCCCAACAGACATTCAAGTTGAACATATGAACCAACGAGCCTATTTTTCTAAGAATGAAACGCCTTTATTATTAGATTATGTCCATCAAGAGCTCTCAAAACAAGATCGCCTGGTCTGTGTCAACAAAGACTGGATCGCTCTGGTGCCCTATTGGGCAAGTTGGCCGTTTGAGATATTGATTGCACCGCGGACTCATCAAGCAAAAATGCAGCATTTATCGCCCAAGATGCAACGGACCCTTGCCGCACTTTTGAAACGCATTACAGTGAAATATGATAACCTCTTCAAAACGTCCTTTCCATACAGCATGGGCTGGCACCAAGCTCCGAATAAAAGCACCAGCAACTCTGCGCCTTCTGATGAGGATGCTTGGTTGCTTCATGGTCATTTTTATCCGCCGCTACTGCGATCTTCAACCATAAAAAAATTCATGGTTGGCTATGAATTATTGGCTGAAGTTCAGCGTGACATGACACCCGAGCAAGCTGCCGAAATGTTGCGCAGCTGTTCCGATATCCACTACACACAGTGTTCTTCCCATGACTAGAGCAGACCTCATAATGATGACAGAGCAGCACCATTATTCCGCTTATAAGGACGCCGCCGCTGTAACCAGTCTTGCCCCCGGCCGGGTGAATTTGATCGGCGAGCATACAGACTATAACAATGGCCATGTTCTACCGGTCGCAATTGATTTCTATACTTGTGTGACAGGTCATGCGTCAGAAGATTTAACCGTTAAGGTCACTGCCCTTGATTTTCAAGGTGCCAAGGATGAATTCAGCCTTGATCGTCTGGAAATCTCCATAGTTGAACAAGGCGATTGGTCCACTTATGTCCGCGGAATCTTTGCAGTATTAAAAACTGAAGGCTATCCTGTTCAAGGGTGTAGACTGACTGTTAGTGGTAACATTCCAAAGGGATCAGGCCTGAGTTCTTCTGCCTCGATGACAGTGGCAGTCTTAAATTTAGTGAACAGTTTATTCGACTTAAATCTATCACCGAAGCGCATTGCCATTCTCTGCCAACGTGTGGAAAACGACTATGTAGGCTGTGCATGTGGTATCATGGATCAATTGAGCAGTGCTTGTGGCATTGCAGGGAAGGCTTTGTTAATCGACTGCGAAAATTTGTCTCTGACACCCGCAAGCCTTCCACACGATTGTACTTTGGTTATCGTGAATTCAAACTTACCAAGGAAGCTTGTGGAAAGCGCCTATAATGAGCGTAGAACCACATGCCAAGAGGCTGCATCTCTGCTTCAGGCTAAAAGCTTACGAGAGATTAGCTATGCTCACTTCTTAGAAGAGCAAAATATTTTACCTCTCCTGCACCAGAAACGTGCACGTCACGTCATTACTGAGAATGACCGCACACTATCAATGAAGCATGCCATGGAGCAAAGTGATTACGCGAAAATCGCTCACCTTATGCGCCAGAGCCATGTTTCAATGCGCGATGATTTTGACATTACGACACCTGAAATCGATGACCTTGTAAATATCATTGACACCTATCTAGATGATCGCGGCGGTGTTCGTATGACAGGAGGGGGGTTTGGGGGCTGTGTTATTGCGTTAGTCCCCACCTCTTTAACAAAAGGCCTGAGGAGTCAGGTCGAGAAAAACTACAACAAAAGGACCGGGTTAACAGAGAGCATCTACATCTGTAAAGCTGGGTCAGGCATGGAAATCCTATGAAAAACTTCTTCTTGATAGTCGCACTCGCTTCGGCACTCTTCTGTTCTAGTCATGCAACAGGCCAGGATATATTGAAAAGTCAGATGGTCCCAATGCGTGACGGTGTTCATCTTTCAACGGACATCTATTTTGAGGGCAGCCCCGATATACCCCGTCCGACCATATTAGTTCGGACCGTCTATAATAAAAACCATACATTCGGGTGGAATCAAGTCTGGAAAGAACTTGTGAGCCAGGGCTACGCCATCGCCATTCAAGACATTCGCGGTCGATTTGAATCTGAAGGAGCCTATACAGTTGCTAGAGGACGAAGAGAAGATGGCATGGACACCCTGGACTGGATCACTAATCAGGCATGGTCAAATGGGAAGGTCGGCCTGAGCGGCTGTTCTTATCTAGGGGAGGCTCAGGTGGTCTTAGCAGCCACACACCATAAAGCTCTTATCACTGCTAATCCTCAGTCACCAGCATCAGGCTATTACAGACCAGGACGGGCCTGGCAATCCTTTAGCGGGGGAGCCTTCGAGTTAGGACAAACAGCTGGCTGGTTTGCTGGCAGCGGGACAAAAACATTCAATGGACCCGATCTAAAAGGCGAAGCGCGATCTCAATGGTTTAATGACCCTAAAAATGCAGGGACCAAACTGGCTCCTGAAACCAATTTTGCCGCCTATCTTGCTGGCATTAAATCTCTGCCAGTTATATCCCTACTCTCTCGGCATGACGTCCCCAAAAGTGATTATGAAGATTGGCGGTCCAGTGCGCCAGATGGAGACTATTTTCGAACAATGGACCTCGTTCAAGCACAAGACAGTGTTTCTATTCCGAATTTATTCTTTGATACTTGGTATGATTACGGGGCTCGTGAGACCCTCATGATGGCCAACCAGTTTAAGAAGAATGGCAAAACAGAAAAAGCCAAAAATAATCAATATGTCATCATTGGACCGGGCACCCATTGTAACTATCCTGAAAAAGACAAAGATGTGAGTGCTGGGAATCGACCTATGAAAAATGCAGCACAAGCCTATAATCAAATCCAAATCGACTGGTATAATCACTGGTTAAAGGGTGAAGAGAATACGGCAGTCAACCGTCCTTTTTTGACCTATTATGTCTTGGGCGCAGATGAGTGGAAAACATCAGACACATGGCCCCTAAAGAATACCAACTATACAAAGTGGTATCTTACAAAATCACCAGGGCCTTATTCTCAAGCGAATTCATTACGAGGAGACGGGAAACTCAGCCTCTCTCCTTCGTCTAAAAAAGCTCGGGATGACTTCGTTTATGATCCTGAAAACCCTGTGCCATCCCTAGGCGGTCACACCTGCTGTACAGGCACTGATACAGAAGCAGGGGGCTATGACCAGCGCAAAATTGAAGAAAGGCAAGATGTGCTTGTCTATACCTCAGACAGTCTCCCGCGCGATATAGAAGTTACGGGACTTATTAAAGCAAAGTTATTTGTGGCCTCAAGCGCACGGGACACTGACTTTACAGTTAAGTTGGTAGATGTCTATCCAGATGGTACCGCATACAATGTCCAGGAAGGCGTTCTGCGTATGCGATATAGAAATTCTCTTCGAGAGGCTCAACTGATGGAAGCAGGTAAAATCTACAGCGTAGAAGTAGACCTGAATGCAACAAGTAATCTATTTAAGAAGGGGCATAAAATCCGGATCGAGATAAGCAGTTCAAACTTCCCGCGGATAGAACGCAATTTAAATACAGGCGCTTCTAATGCTCGCAGCACATCATGGATTAAGGCTGTCAACACCCTTTGGCACGGCGGAAACAACGCTTCATATATTGAACTGCCCGTTATTGTTGAGAAGGATTGATAAGGGTGATGCCCAAGAAATTTTGAGAATGTCGCCTCAAGGCTTACAATTATTTCACTAGTGGTGCAGGCATCTCCAAAGACACGTTTGCGGACTGGGCTATCGTCTGTGCCCAGTGCACAACTTTTTCCACTTCTTCCGCATGAAGATCAGCGCCTCTCTTGCGTTCAGTCTCCCTTTTCTCGGCCGAATAGTCGCTTGCTGTTTTTGAATGTTTAGTAAAAACAGGCCCTGTTACCAAGGCCTCTAGTTGATCATCCGTCATGGCCACATTGAAATGTTTATTCAAGACTTTCATGACCTGTTTCGGATCCGAAAGTAATTTTTTACTGTTCAATGTTTTCACTCTGGCAGACCCTATACTTTGAATAAGTCTCTGAAATAGAAGATGCTGAGTTAGCCAGCCAACAGCAGCGACTTGGATATCAGTTAGCATTAGAAACTCATCACCTTTTATCCCCAGCTGCACAAGACCATCTTTTAATTGCTTAAGCATAAGGTCTCTGACCCAGTGGCGTCCCCACAAACCTTTTCGAGCAATGGAGACGAGAAATTCTTCTAAAGGGGCATAAAGAAAGAGCGCATGAGCGTTAGGGCGCATATTCAACATATGCCCCGCAAAAAAATTCACGACGTTTGAAGGCTTCACAATCACCGCTTCTCCAGTTTCAAAGGGGCGCGATAAAAGCGTTAAAACGCCGTCTAAAAGCGCAAGCACTTGTTGCGGCTGAGCTCCGCGAGACTGAATCCCTTTTATGTCATTCAACAACATCGGTTCTTTCAGCCCCATCGACTGACCTGGAACATCATAGGCACGGGCAAGAAGCGTGGAACAACAATACGCAGAATGAAAAATGAAATGCAACGGGGCTTCCCCTTCTGACTTCACACCGTTAACAGCCTCTCCCATTTTGATAGGAGACGGCTTGGCAGCATGAGGTAGATATTCATCCGTTAAAAAGGTCGCGGACCGGTGATCATCCCGGGATGCCTGAACATAATGCACACGATCTAATTTCTCATCATATCTGTGAGGCCACCACTCAATATCATTAATTTTGGGATCAACCACTCGCTCTATCCTTTTGGTCACTTGATTGCACCACCCTAGCAATTCAATCTAGGGTATTCAATTCTCTTTCCTTATGTTGAAAATTTCCGCCATGTTTATTGACTTAGTCAAGAAGCGTGGCGATGCATCTAAGCTGAATGCTATTCATATTGTTCGTCAGTAATAATTTTTTCAACTCTGCACGGGAAATCCAGAATTCATTGCTGGCTTTCTGGTAGGTCTCGTCGACTTCTATCAATTGATAAAGGCTGCGCATCTGATAAAACCGGCCGCCTTCGTCTGATTGATAAAAAGCACGCAGTACCCGTTTTCCCTCTCCTCCATAGGGTTTCATTTTATCTAAAAATTCTTCATCTGGGTCAAAGAAATCCACCATTTCTTCCGCATAATAAAGGCGCGATGGGTGAAGAACTGCTTCTTCACTAACACCAAATTCTTTCCCACTTACAATTAAATATTCTGGTTGGTGGGCGCCGGTCCTCATATAAAGTTGCACAAGCCCCACCCCTGCGACGCCCATAAGAGGTTGTATCCAACTATCCTTTTCTCGTGACTGACATTGAGAACGATAAAAGTGGATATAAGGAGCTCTCTTGTCATTTGAAACCACTCCCTCTTCAGACCGGCTCCAGCCTTCAAGCCCATCAAGAGACACTAACCTATGAGAGGATAGTGTAGTTTTTTGCTGCATTAGATGATGCGTGATCAAATCAGACAGGGCCCCCTCAGATCCATAATTATCTATGACCTCTGTTTTTCCACTCTGGTATTTTTGCCAATCATAGAGCGCCAGCAAAGACCGTAAGTCCGTATTAAGAAAATAATCCGCCTCCATACTTTCGCTGAGCGCTGAGAGAGAAACCCATGCCATCGGCGATTTGACAGGAAACATATCCTCAACTTCTAAAAGCATATGATGTTTGGATTTTTGAAAATATCTTTTTCCCAAGTCCAATTGCAGAGAAGTCGAATGTACAGTGCAGGAAGGTGTGAACCCAAAGAAATAATCAAGATATGAAGTCGGTCTACCGCCGTGCAACTGCATATAATTGGCCATAGTCGATTGAATAGTAGGACCATATTGACCGATATGAATATTACCTGGCTCAACGCGGGCTTGGAGAAGGATCAAAATTTCATCCTCGACGCGACAAAAAACTAGCCCCGTTAAAGCACTTTGCGGCTGAAACAGCACTAAATATTCTTTCTCCTCACTGGTCTTCATCCCGCAAACATTAAAAAAGCCACCCGTGTTATGCTTGAGCACCCTATCCCGATATGCCCAATCATCCACAACATTCAAGCGAGATCTAGCCAATGAATAACCTGATTTCTCAGTCGTCATTGCTAAATAATGTGAAAGCTCTTGTGTCGTTTTAATCAAGGAATGTCCTTAAAATAATTTTGTTTACATCTATTGTTCGAATAATCTATGTCTGGAAGGAATACAACCGCCTTCTCTGATCACAGTGTAAACATATAGATCCTTGACGACCCATTTTTGGTCTCTCCAAGGGCTAGTATGAGAAAATATTGAACGTAAAATGAAAAAAATTATTTTCCCATCAAAGAATAAACCCGCCGTCGTCATAGAAAACCTAGACCCCAATCAAATGAACTTGTTCACTGTTAACAAGAAGGCCTTATTGAAGAGGCGACCCGCCTTAATAGGTATTAATGATAAAGGTCAAAGGCAAATTCGGGCCCGCTCTGAAAAAGAAATGTTTCTCCCCTCTTCCATTCAATCAGATCAACTCACAGTATTTTCGCACCTCCAAGGTGAGCATCTTTGGGGCCGCATATGCTTCAATCATTTTGGGCACTTCCTCATGGAAAGCCTAGCCGTCGTTTATTATCTGAAAAGAACACCTTCTTTTAAAGGAAAACTACTTTGGACCATGCAAGGGACGGACAAAACATCTCTCAATAAGTGGCAAACTGAACTCTGCTCTCTCCTCGATATAAAAGAGCGAGTCAAAATCATCTCGGAGCCGACTTCCGTCGAGTCATTGAAAATTATCGAACCCGGATTTATGATTGCCACCTCTCTCATAAAAGAGCAGAAAGAAGCGCTGGCGGTTTGTCAGGGCCAGCCCCCTAAAAAGGGAAAGAAAATTTGGCTGTCTCGGTCAAAACTAACATCGCAAAATATTACAAATGCACTAGAAATCGAACCCATTCTTGAGGCTGCAGGGTGGGAATTATATCACCCTCAAGACCATTCAATAGCTGATCAAATTACTCACATTAGGGATGCTGAAATTGTCGCTGGCTTCGAAGGGTCTGCCTTTTATCTCTTCATGCTTATAGATAATTTCCAAGGCACAGTCGTCTGTATTCCTCGGTATGGGGGGCTGAATGGTAATTTAGATTTGATCAAACAGGCATACGCCCTCACATTGAAAGAAATATATATTCCTTACGAAGAAGTCTATTCTCCAAAAGACGAAGGGAAGTTACAGCGGCACATGAATTATAAAGTTAAAAACATTGAGAAGCTCACGGCCTATATGTTGAACTTTTAAATGTACCTCGCTATGTCACTCAGGCACTACTCAGTTTCCTTCGGTTTACTCACATCCTTAAAAACCAACATTTCAGGAATACGTGTCGAAGCACCGTGATAAAACCCCTGCTCTTCTTGATAGTTTTTGGGGTTTTCCCAAGTGCCGAATATCATATCAACAAAGGAAAATTCTGAGAAATTTTTATAGTGAATTCCTTTGCCGTGATGGACCGAATGTCCCTCAGGCCTTTGAATAAAGTAGCCCAACCACTGTGGAGTCTTAATGGCAGTATGGGTGAACATATTCAAGAAAGCCCCTCCAATCAGAAAGACGGTCATTACCTGCGGATCTACACCGATAAGGAATGCCATACAAAAACTTCCCAAAAAGGTAAACCCAACCATATCGAGCGGGCTAAAATAAAAAGCACCAAAAATATCTACCCGCTCTGCACTATGATGAAGCTGGTGACAAGTTCGCCAAAGGAAAGTGCTATCATGCAGCAAGCGATGCCAAAAATAGAGGCCAAACTCAAACACAAGAAAACTAATAAGCAAACTTAACTCAAAACTAAGGTGTTTTAGGTCAAAAAGCTGATAGTCTACTAAAAGCGGATCCCAGAGCATTGGTAAATAGACTGCTACAAAAAAATAGATCACATAAGCTATAAGACTGCGCGTTCGCCAATAGGGCGTAATTGGTTGTGGGCGTGCAGAAAATAAAGCTTCCAAAGTCATTAAAGCGAAATAGAGTGCAATTAAAATGAGTGACAATGGGTCCATCAGGACCTCTAGAGGTGTGGGCATCATTACTTCCTTATGAATGATACTCCAAACAATATCTTTACCCTAACATGTTCTTTTAGAATTGCAAATCAATCCTAGGCAGTTCAGGCGGAACACATATGTTCTATATTTTTAACAAAAAATGAAGGCCAAAACCGTTTTAGAGCGTATAAAGAGTTAAATGAGGCACGGGGGCCTTCTTAAAGTTAATTTTTTGGAGCATTTCATGGGTATTTTAAAATCCAAAGTGGGTATCTTTTCGCTTATTTTTTTAGGGGTTGCGGTTGCCTGGTTTTTCATGCCAGCAGACGCACAATCAAAAAATCAAATTTCCTACCAAGCGAAACCGGCGGAAAAAGGAACCATCACACGTAAAGTGTCTGCCTCGGGCGCCGTTGATGCTGTCACGATGGTAGAAATTTCCACAGAAGTTTCAGGCCTGATTAGAGAAATCAATGCTGACTTTAATACCCAAGTCAAAGAAGGCGAGGTTTTAGCGGTCATCAATCCGCAGATTTTCCAATCTCGTGTTACTCAACGCCGAGCAGAACTTGCTGTTGCTGAAGCCAGCATTGGAATCCAAAAAGCACAACTCTCTAATGACGAAGCATCCCTCAAAAAACTACGCCGTGATCTCAAGAGAACAAGTAAACTTTTTGAGCAAAATAACATCTCTGAAGCGGCTTTAGACAATGCCAATCTCGCTGTTGAAACAGCCGCACGCCGCGTTGAAATGGCCAAAGCGCAACTCAAAAATGCCTACGCGACAGTCACCATGCGCCAAGCATCCCTAGAACAAGCAGAAATTGATCTTGATAGAACGAATGTCAAATCCCCCATCGACGGCATCGTCATTGAAAGAGCCATAGAGATTGGTCAAACCGTTGCTGCAAGTCTCTCTGCACCGAAATTATTTCGGATAGCAAAAAACCTTGAAGAAATTGAAATTGAAGCCAGCATAGATGAAGCAGATATCGGCAACGTAAAAGAAGGTAATCAAGTCAGTTTTACTGTCGACGCTCATCAAGGACGAACATTTACTGGCACTGTTCAGCAGGTCCGGCTTGCCCCCAAGATTGAACAGAATGTTGTTACTTATACAGTGGTTGTAACAGCGCGGAATGATCAAAAATTTCTCTTGCCTGGCATGACGGCCAACGTAGATATCGTCACCGGTGTCCGCTCTGACGCTCTGCGTGTGCCTAATGCAGCCCTCAGGTTTAAACCACGGGGTCAAAAATCATCTCAAGCACAATCTGGCGGACAAGGCAACGCTATGATGACACGCTTTACAGAGGGTGTTATCCGTCAAGCAGGCCTCAATAAAGAACAAGCTGTAAAATTTAAAAAAGCCATGGAAAAACCAATGCAAGAGGCGTCGAGAGCGATGCGTCAAGGCTCAGGAGGTTTTGATGGCAGCGGCGCCAGAGCTGCTTTCCAAAAGCTCAGAGCTGACCTGAGCAAAACTTTAGAAGAAATTGCCACACCTGAGCAAATGGCAGCCTATCAGGCCGCCAGTCAACAAAATAGAAATAGAGGAAGGCGCTCTGCTCGTTCTTCTAACGGGCGTCCCGGATCTGTCTGGATCAAAAAGGATGATGGCACTCTGGAAGAACGCCGCGTCATGGTCGGTATTACAGATGGATCTCATTCAGAAATCCTGCGGGGCCAACTAAAAGCTGGTGAGAATGTTGTTGTTTCAGCCCGCGTTGTGAAAAGCGAGACCTAACGATGAGTAAAGTCATTATTAGTGCACAAAACCTCTTAAAAGAATACCGTATGGGGGAAGAAATTATCCATGCGGTTGCTAATGTCGATATCGATATTCATGATGGGGATTATGTGGCAATCACAGGCCCTTCAGGGTCTGGAAAATCGACCTTTATGAATTTAATTGGCGCGTTAGATAGTCCCACACAAGGCAGCTTGCAGATCGACGGCCAGGAACTGGCAAAAATGAGCGGCGACGACTTGGCAACACTTAGAAACAAAAAGATCGGTTTCGTCTTCCAACAGTTCAACCTTTTGTCCCGCCAAACAGCTCTTGCCAATGTAAAAATGCCCCTGCTCTATAATCATTCGCCTCAAGGAGACGAAATAGAGCGCGCAAAAGAGTGCTTAACCATGGTGGGCCTAGGAGATCGTATGGATCATCTGCCAACACAGCTTTCAGGGGGGCAACAACAGCGTGTTGCCATCGCGAGAGCGCTTGTCAACCATCCTAGTATCCTTTTAGCTGATGAGCCCACAGGGGCACTTGACACAAAAACAAGCGAAGAAATAATGGAATTACTCAATGATTTAAATGCGAAAGGCATAACAATCATTCTCGTGACTCATGAAGCAGAAATTGCGGTCTGCGCTAAACGCCAAATAGGCTTCCGAGATGGGAGTGTAGAATTTGACCGGCTGACAGAAACGGGAGACGCCCCATGACCTTTTTTTCTAGTCTACTGGTCGCTCTTGATA
This sequence comes from Temperatibacter marinus, assembly GCF_031598375.1. Lineage (NCBI taxonomy): Bacteria > Pseudomonadati > Pseudomonadota > Alphaproteobacteria > Kordiimonadales > Temperatibacteraceae > Temperatibacter > Temperatibacter marinus. The sequence continues at coordinate 1,522,358 of NZ_CP123872.1, read as the reverse complement.
GTTTGAGAACCAACGCCATGCGCTCATTCTTAGCGATGCTTGGGGTGATCATTGGTGTTGCGTCTGTTGTAGTTATGGTCTCGATCTCAAATGGCGCACAAAGAGCTGTTGAAGCACAGATCGAACAACTTGGCAGCAATGTTCTCATGGTCCGTCCGGGCAATCGTAACACGCGGGGGCGCGCGGGCGGCTCTGCAGTTAGCTTTTCTGATAAAGATGTGCCAGACCTCAAAGAACGAGTCCCTGGAATAATCTCTGCCTCTGGACAGCTTAGAACCAGCGGGCAAATTATTGCAGGCAACACTAATTGGGCCGCCAGTATATACGGGGTCACCAATGAGTATTTTGAAGTGAGAGGTTGGACGATCGCAGAAGGAACATCTTTCAGCGGTCAGGATCTGCGGGGAAAAGTCGCAATTTTAGGATCTGAAACAGCCCAACAACTTTTTGGTGAATCCAATCCAATTGGTCAGCGTGTTCGTGTTAAAAAAATCCCTTTCACTATCATCGGCGTTATGGAAGCCAAAGGTCAAACCTCTTGGGGCCGAAGCAATGATGATGTGGTTTTTGTTCCTATAGCAACGGCTCGTAGCCGCTTAATGGGCCGTTCTGATATTGTAACAAATTATGTTCGAGAAATTGACGTCAAAGCCTATCCAGATGAAGATATGAAAGAGATAGAAAATCAAATAATGGACTTTTTCCGAGAGCGCCGCAATATAGCTCCCGGAGCACAAGATAACTTCAGAATCTTTAACATGGCTGAATTTATGCGGGCGCGAAATGAAACTCAAGCAACATTCACTTATCTACTGGCTGGTACAGCCTCCATAGCTCTCTTAGTTGGCGGAATTGGAATCATGAATATAATGCTTGTTTCTGTGACGGAGCGCACCAGAGAAATTGGTCTTCGCATGGCCATCGGCGCCCGAGAAAGGGATATCTTGTCACAATTTCTTATTGAAGCAATTACCTTAACTTTTGTGGGAGGTATCTTTGGGATTGGCCTTGGTGCAGTGGGCACTGAATTCGTCGGAGACCTAGGGAATTGGGACGTTCAAATGGACATGAATATCGTCATTATTTCCATTATGTTCTCAACAATTGTAGGAATTGTTTTTGGCTTATATCCTGCTTATAAAGCATCTAAACTCAATCCAATTGACGCCTTACGATTTGATTAAATTCTAAGGGGCTATGTTTCGGTATGTTGATTTTCTATGATGAAATGTACGACTGTGACCATCGCGCCTAATATCGAGCATGCAATCATTACAATGTATAGATTGATGATTTCTAACTCAAATTCTGGTCCTGTTGGGCCCATCATATAACTTTGAAAAAATCTGATCAATCCGGCAACGAATGTTACCAAGATTGCAAACCCAATGGTGAGACTAGCTTTCCGCTTTCTTTTGATGGCATGATAGTTTGTCAGCAGGAATTGCCCTGCCATACAAGTCAAGAAAAAGGCTGTAATATTGCCAAAAAGTAATTCACTATATGGCATAGAGAAGGCCGCATATAGATGTGCGCTTCCCCCTGTGATTAAGGCCAGCCCATTAAAAAGCTTCGAATGCGATAGCTCTAAAATTTTAGCAGCGCCGTATAGCATACTCATGTAACAACAAATATAGAGAACATTAGAAATATTATACAGAAGGCTATGTTCAATTTCTCTTGCCGCTACGAGAATAATAGAGGCAGCAAGAGCAGAGACGCCTGTAGCAATTAACAATTTCAGAGGGTTTTGATTACCCAGATATTGGCGGCCTGCGTAGAGCATAATAATGGCAATAACAGCAAGGACACCGACAAAAACAATGATGAAATTTAATATTCGATCCGGATCATACATGGATAGCATTCGCTTATTTCGTTCTTATTTTCAGAATAAACTCCGATAAAGAGTACCCCTCTATCTAATAGGTGTATCGAAAACTCATGAACAAAAGGTTATCAACGCAAATTTTATAAGGTCCAGATAGCCTAACAGTTCTGACACCTCTGACATTTTTAAACTTTCCAGAAAATTTGTCGCTTATACAACAGATAGAAAAGTCCATAGGAGAAACATAAAAATAGTAATGCAAAAACTAAAGATGCGGCATAGTTGCCAAAAATTGGGGCCAAATAGTCGGTATAATAAACTTCCTGAAGCTCACGCCCTTTAAAAGGAATGATAACAAGTATCCGAGCAAAAATCATAGAAAATACATAAAATAGTAAAGCATTAGCACCGAAGACAATAAAGGGAGCAGACCAAAGCCGTGCCTTTTTCATATCGAGGATATAAATTAAGGATGCGAGGGTTGCCAGCGCTAACCCTGTTGTCAACACCACATAGCTTGGTGTCCAAAGGGCTTTGTTAATAGGAATATAGAGGGATAAGCCATAGGCTGCCATCGTCAAAACGATCCCTGCATAAAAAAGAGTTTTAACTTTTTTTGCGGCCTCAGAGTCTGCCTTTAAATACAGGCCTGTCAGATACCCAGCTAGACAAGATGATATAGACGGCAGGGTCGTCAACAGTCCTTCAGGGTCATAAGAAAAGGGCTGATTACCGCCTGCGTAGACATGATCCCTTCCCAAAATAAAGTGATCAATCGAGGCAGCAAAATTATTCCCTTTTTCCCAAAGCCCCATAGCCACAGAACCATCCGGTAATTGATAGGGCATAAAAATCATCAGGCCACTATAAAATATAAGCAGACCTATCATCCATAAGACAATACCTCGTGGACGAGAAAAATAGATAAGAGTCGCAGAAAAGAAGAAAACCAATCCAATGCGCTGAAGCACGCCCATAACCCTTATCGTGAAAAATTTCTCTTGCCACCAATCATAAGCAGGATTCAAAAAATCATAATAAAATAAAGCAATAGCGAGACCGATAAGGAATAACTTTGCGCCTCGATTGAATGCTTCCAGAACGAGGGTAAGTTGACTTTCCTCTTTGGTAACTTTTTTGAAAGAAAGAGCCATCCCAACAATAAAAATAAAGAAAGGAAAGACCAAATCTGTTGGTGTCCAGCCGTGCCACTCTGCATGAGCGAGAGGCCAATAGACATAGGACCAACTGCCCGGATTATTCACGAGAATCATCAAAGTGATGGTTAAACCACGAAAAACATCAACAGCCAGTGATCGTTCTGGATCCATAGAGCCAAGAATGGACTGTCCGTGCTTTTTGAAACTATTGAACATTGGCTGAAAGCTAATCTTTACCGGTTGTAGAAGGACGAATAATTAAACTTGGCGAGTAAATAGTTTTAGGTTTTTCCTCACCTTTAGAACGCGCATCCGGGCGAATTTCATGAATAAGGCTATTAGTCGCGGCTTCCGCAATCGACTGTGTTGCTTGTTTGGCAGTTGTAATTGGCGGAGATGAATGCCTAGAAAAGGGGCTATCTTCAAAACCAGCAATAGCGATATCATGAGGAACTGTGAGGCCAGCGGCATTAAAGGCCGTCAGTGCCCCAGCCGCAATTTCATCATTGCTGCAAAAAAGCGCTGAAGGCTTCTGTTTCAGAGCAATAAGCTTCTCAGCATTTTTCATCCCAGATTCAAAAGAATATTCCCCTTCGAAAATGAACTCTTCCTTCAACTCAATGTGATGGTCTTTTAAAGCATCTTGATATCCACTAAATCGCTCAGGACTGGATTTATGAATTTCTTCGCCCCAAAAGAAGGCGATGTCAGTATGCCCTTCCTTTATAAGATGGTCCGTAATTTCATAAGCGGCCTGCCTATCATCCACACAAATACATGGGGATAATTCATCATTTTCTTTACTGCCAGAAACAATCCCCACATAGTGCACATCATTGTCTCGAAGGATTGAAATAATGTCAGCCCTTTCAGAGATAGGCGGCGCAAGAAGCAATCCAGCCAGGTCCGCCGTCTTTACAAGCTGAACCAAGTCTTGAGCAATAGAGCTATCATCGGAATAGCACGGATGAATTTGAAGGCCATACCCTTTATCTCGGCAGGCATTCAGCGCGCCATTTTGCATATCAATCACATAATAAGGGTTGGGATTATCGTATACCAGGGCCACAGCATAACTTTTAGTGCTGCGCAAATTACGGGCGGCGAGATTAGGCTTATAGCCTAATTTCTTGATAGCATCTTCCACAATAAGGACTTTAGTCCGACTCACTGACGGTTCTTTGTTGATAACCCTCGAAACAGTTTTTAAAGAAACTTCAGCAAGTTTTGCCACATCCTTAATTGTTGCTTTTGTCATCGTAGTCTTATTCCCTCGTTTCAATTACCCCAGAAGTATCGCAACCCTAAAACGGATAGCAAAAAAGTGCAATCCATTCATCTGCCTTCCTGACATCTGCCTCAGGCAAAAAACCCTTTGGATCACAAATGGTTGCATCGCTATATAATGATATCGTTGTCTTCTGAAATCACCATATCACTGATATAATAAAATGACAACGTTATCATTTTATTTGACAACGTTATCATTTTATGACAATTTTTTGACAACTGGAGATCGAGTCTCTTTCTGAACCAGGGAAAATAATGTTCAGAAGTTACTCATGGGAAACAAAAACTTGGGGTCAGTATGACGGACGTACAGACAATTATAGCAGCAGATATCGGAGGCACTCATGCACGCCTCGGGTATATACATGCTTTTCCGAACCGTGATGCCCGTACCGATAGTATGATCGAACTAAAGGCATACACGAAATATCGCTGTGCTGATTATGCCGCTATTTCAGATGTCTTAAATGAATTTGTAAAATCCCAAAATATTGACCGCATCGATCAAGCGGCTATTGCATGTGCCGGCTATTTTGTTGATGAAAAATTAAAAGCGACAAATCTGCCATGGACATTCAGCCTAGATGAAGTGCGTGCCACTCTTAATACAAAAAATGTATTCGGCCTTAACGATTATGAGGCTCTCGCATACAGCACAACCTGTCTTGCGGAAACAGACATTCAATCTTTGAATAGTCAAGGTGTGTCAGTGCCGGGCAAAGCCCGTTTTATTCTTGGGCCCGGGACCGGCCTGGGAGCGTCCGTTCTTATATCTCGCGGACAAGCATTGACCACCTTGACAACCGAAGCCGGCAACGCAGGCTTTGCGCCTGTTACGCAAGTAGAAAGAGAGATTCAAACCCTTCTAGCTAAGAAATTTGACTTTGTATCAATTGAACATCTCCTATCAGGCCCTGGTCTGGTGAACATATACCAAGCCCTCGCAGAAATCATGGATCAAAAAGCGCTTCTTGAACGTCCCTCGATGATCTCAAGAGCTGCATTAGACGGCTCCTCTCCCCTAGCTCAAGCGTCGCTTGATGTTTTCTGTGAGGTCTTGGGATCTGTTACAGCGAATTTAGTCCTTACCTACGGCGCACAAGGCGGCGCTTATTTAGCGGGTGGGATACTTCCGAAATTTAAAGATTATCTCGTCAATAGTAAATTCATGGACCGGTATTTAGCTAATGCTTCCATGCGTACCTACCTCGAAAAGGTGCCAGTCAATCTCATTGAGCATGGCAATCTTGGCGTTGTTGGGGCGGCGAGATGGTGTCTCAGATCATCTGAGGCGAATACCTAATTTGCAGTTAGCAAAGTGAGTACTGAGTTTGATCATTGTGATCGCAAAAACCAAAATCGCTTACGAAGCGATAATAAAGTGAAAAGAAAGTGAAGGAGGGAGACATGAATAATCGTACGTCACGCCTATATTCTTCTGTCAGCATGGCAGCAGTAATGGCTCTTACGGTTGGGGCAGTCAATCCAGCAAATGCTCAAGACAGTGAAGATCTTGAGGAAATCGTCGTAACTGGCATCCGTGGAGGCTTGAAACAAGCCTTGAATGTTAAGCGGAATGCTACAGCACAGGTTGATGCTATTTCAGCGGAAGATATCGGTAAATTTCCTGATAAAAACGTTGCTGAATCTCTACAGCGTATTCCTGGTGTTACAATTCAAAGATCTTTTGGTGAAGGGTCAGATGTCTCTATTCGTGGTGCAGGCGCTGGTTTTACAAAAACATCATTGAATGGGCAGAATGTTGCATCGACAGGATGGTTCGTATTTGAGCCAGCACGTCGTTCATTTAACTATACACTTCTCCCATCTGAATTGGTTGGCGACATTGAAGTTTACAAATCTTCACAGGCAGATCTTGTTGAAGGCGGCGTAGGTGGTACTGTTATCATTAACACACGTAAGCCACTCGACCTTGATAGCATGACAATGTACGGCTCTGCAGAGCTTGCTCGTACAGATGATAGCTCAACAACAGACCCACAAGTTTCTGGCATGTTCTCTTGGAAAAACGACGAAGAAACATTTGGTGTTCTCGTTTCTGGGGTTTACCAGCGTCGTCAGCTTCAGCGTCAAGGTAGCGAAGCATTTTGGGAATGGGGTGCAGGCCCAGTAGCTTTCCAACAGGATCGTAAACGTCGTGCTCTTACAGCTGCGATTCAGTTTACACCGAACGAAAGCACAGATGTTGTCGTCAACCTTGTTGACATGGAAATGGGTGCGGATAACGTAAACAGTGCTTTCTGGCTCACAATGAACAACTGTAGCTGGTGTGCTAACCCAGGCCCATCATCTGAAACACGTCTTGGAACTTATGTTGAAGGTCAACTGAATGTCGGTGTAACAGAATTACGTCCTCGTCAAGCGACCATGAAGTCTCGCGTATACGACATCGATGTAACACACGAAGGTGATGGTTATACAGTTGAATTCCAGGCCGGCCACACAGAAGCTTCTGGTGGTACAGACCTAGAATTGCTTCTAGGCGGCTCAAACAATGCTGACCTAACAGCTTATTCGTATGACTATACTGGTGATACACTTGAGTGGGATCTTGGCGGCTTTGATATCGCAAACTTCGATGCCGGTGCTCTGAACCATGCTCTTGGTGAAAGTTTCAATAAAACACCAAAAACAGATCAAGAAACATATATTCAATCAGATGTAACATATGACGTTGAATACGGCGCTATTAACAGCATTAAAGCTGGTGTTCGTTATTCTGACCACAATACAGTAAGCCGTCGTTTTGTTTTTGATGTAGATCCAGCTTATTCTGCATCTTTCACAGGCGTTCAAGATGGCCTCCTCGATGTGGGCTACCGCAATATGCAAATGCCGTTTTATGATATGGATTCTGTATTCGCTGCTGCTAAAAACGCAATTATCGGCGAAACAGAAGACTTAGGCGCTTACTCACAAATTGATGAGAAAAACCTAAGCCTTTATGCGATGGCAAATTTTGAAGGCGATAGCTTCCGTGGTAACGTTGGTGTACGCTGGGTAAGTACTGATGCTACATCTACATACTATTTGGACGGTGTTAGAGGCCAAGCAGAAGCTTCTTATAACAAGTTACTTCCTAGCTTTAACATTGCTTTCGATGCTGCAGAAGATGTTGTCGTTCGTGCCAGTGCTTCTCGTGTGATTACACGTCCTCAATATGTTGATATGTATGTCAATCCGAATGTAACCGGTACAAACGATTCTCTTCCTGATAACCAATTCTGGATTGTTGGTAATGTAGGACTGAAGCCTTTTACATCAGATCAAATTGATTTTGCTGTAGAATGGTATTTCGATGAAGGCTCTATTCTTTCTGGTGGTCTTTTCTACAAGAAAGTGAAGAATTTTGTAACAAACACTTCCTATCAAGCGTCTTCAGCTGATATTCCGTTCAATCTTCCAGATGCTGATGAAGCTGCTGCAGGGTGGACAGTTCAAGAACTTGGAAACGGCGGCTCTGCGTCAATCAAAGGTCTAGAGGTTCAGTACCAGCAAGACTTTGGTAACGGCTTTGGTTTACTTGCAAACTACACCTATACAGACAGTGATGTTGGATCTGATCAGTTTACTGATGCTAATAAAGTTCTAACAGATAGCTCTAAGCATTCTTATAACGTTTCAACATACTTTGAAAACGATGTGATGAATGCACGTTTATCCTACAACTGGCGCTCACAGTACATGCTACGTGAAGTTGGTGCTTATGGTAACCGTTTGCATGATGATTTTGGAAGCTTAGACCTTTCAGCGTCTTACTTCTATGACGATAACATCACACTGAAACTGGATATCAACAACCTTCTGAAAGAAGATAGCCTGCAATATGGTAACAACCGCAATGCTTCTCCAGGATCAGGGTTTATCAACGATTTCCCTCTCTATCAGTATGAAGGCGCACGCCGCGTTACTCTTGGCGTAAGCTTCAAGTACTAAAAAAGATGAAAAGATAAAGAAAAGGGGGTTTTGCCCCCTTTTCAAATTGCGAACCCATTCATTACTTTGCTAAGGTCTGTGAAAATTGCTATAGGGAGAAATGAAATGGCAAAACTCGTTCCACTAGGAAATGATGTCCACCGAAATTTTAAACTCGCGAAACAAGATATTGAGCATTTAAAAGATGCCCAAATTATCCCTGTTGTTGCACACGAATTTCCAACCGTTGGGTCTCAAGGCCCGATTGTTTTTGTTAAGAACTCTGAAACAGGCCAATTTCAGGCCGTGTTACTTTGTGGCATTAGCCAAGGTGAAAATTTATTCAATGTGAATGGCAAGTGGGATGGTGCTTTTGTACCTCTTGTCGCCACCCTTTATCCATTTAAAATCTTACCTGCTGGGGAAGATAAAATCACACTGGGTATTATTGAAGATAGCCCTTGCTTCTCAGAAACAGAAGGCGAAGCACTGTTTACAGAAGACGGCGAGATGACAGAATTCATGACAAAGTTTCGCGATCGTATGCTTGACTATTATGATCGCCTACAAGCCACAGATGGCTATGCCCAAACTCTTGTGAATCACAATTTGCTAAAATCACAATCAATGAACCTCGAAATCAATGGCGAAAAATTCAATATTGATGGCCTCTACTTCATTGACGAAGAAAAACTTATGGATCTGGCTGACGATGTGGTTCTGGATTTCCACAAGCGCGGACTAATGGCTGTGATGTATGCACAGCTTGCGTCGATGCACCAAGTGCATACTCTCGCACGTAGAAAATCTGGAAAGTAGGAGACCCAATGCCGGCAAAAGCCATAGACCATATTCTTATTGTAGGCGGTGGAACTGCCGGTTGGTTAACGGCAGTTCATCTGGCAAAACATCTCAAACCTAATCAGGGTGGCCCAAAAGTCACCCTGCTTGAATCTCCTAATATCCCGACTGTAGGCGTCGGTGAAGGTACCGTACCTGCCATGCGAGATAGCCTAAAATATCTAGGCATCAGTGAGACAGATTTCATCCGAGAGTGTGATGCCACTTTCAAACAAAGTATCAAATTTGTTGATTGGCTCCGTAGCCCCGCTGAAGGTGGCCATAGCTATCACCATATTTTTGATTATCCCATGAAACAAGACATTGATCTCAGCCCTTATTATCACTTAGGCGCTTGCGGCAATCAATCTTATGTAGATGCTCTCTCTGTTCAGGGCATGATGTGCGATAAAGGGTATGGCCCCAAGACCATGACCCACAACGAATATGAGGGCCTGACAAGCTATGCCTACCACCTTGATGCAGCTAAATTTGCAGCCTATCTCACGAAATTTGGCGTTGAAAAATTAGGCATTTCCCACGTGAAGGGGGAAATGACCACTGTTAAGCAAGCCGAAGATGGTACGATCCTCTCCCTGTCAACTGACACAGTCGGAGAACTCTGTGCAGATATTTTTATTGACTGTACCGGGTTCCGTTCTCTTCTTCTTGGGGAAACTCTTGACATCCCTTTTATCGATAAGTCCCATATCTTATTCGCAGATTACGCCCTAGCTGCACAACTGCCTTATGGTCCAGATGATCACCTGCCTTGTCACACCATAGCCACAGCCAAAGAGGCCGGATGGATTTGGGATATTGGCCTGATGGAGCGACGAGGCACAGGCTATGTATATTCCTCTCATCATACATCACACGAGGCGGCAGAAAAAGTTATCCGTGACTATGCTCGCGTGTCCCTTGGAGACAAAGCAGATGAAATTTCAACGCGGCAGATCAAAATGAAAGTGGGCTATCGAGAAAAGCTCTGGGAAAAGAATTGCATCGCGGTCGGCCTTAGCCAAGGGTTTGTCGAGCCCTTAGAAGCAACTGGCCTTCTGATGTTCGACGCTACAGCCCGTATGCTAGCAGAACAATTCCCTGCAACAACTGAAACAATCCCTGTGGTTGCCGACCGTTTTAACCAACGCCTAAAACTCACCTGGGATAAGGTCATTGATTTCATCAAGCTACACTACTGCACTTCACAAAGGACAGACAGCGACTTTTGGTTGGACAACTGTCACGCCAATTCTATCCCTCAGAGCTTACAAGATAAATTGCATTACTGGCAGCATAGCTTACCGAGTGCTTACGATTTTTCCAGCCGCCTAGAGATTTTCAATCTTGAGAATTACCAATATGTCTTGAATGGTATGGAATTCAAAACTGACATTGAACCTCTGAAATCACGTTATGCTGATCTGGCCAAAGCCCAAGATGATTTTGAAGCGATTCAGCAGTATAATAAACAGCTTGAGCCCCAATTAATCCCCCACAGAGATCTCATTAGGCGTATTCAAAAATACGGTCTGCAAACCTTATGAGGCCCCGAGGAGACTGCCATGAAAAATGCATCCGATAATATCAAGAAATTGACCATAGTGGGCGGTGGTTCCGCAGGCTGGATGACAGCACTTTACCTCAATAAACTCTATAATAGCACTGAGAAAAATTTCGAGATCACTGTCATAGAAAGTCCAGACATTGGTATTATCGGTGTTGGGGAAGCCACTGTCCATAGTATTCGATACTTCTTTCAAGCGATGGGGTTGAACGAATTTGATCTTTTAAAAGAAACCAACGCAACCCTAAAAACAGGTATTATGTTCCGCAACTGGATGAAACCTCATGCTGACGGAACAATGCATGAATATTTTCATCCTTTTGAAAGCCAACTTTCTGGTAGCTTTTTGGATATTAATTCACTTTGGATGCTTTCTGGCCGTCATGAATTTGAGCGCTTTGACGAAGGCGTTTGTCTGAGCACAGCCCTAGCAAAAAATGGCCATAGCCCCAAGAGTAGACAATCCCGTCAATATGAGGGCCTTGTTCCCTATGGATATCATATTGATGCGGTTCTGTTGGCTAGATATTTACGAAAAATTGCCATAGAAAATGGTGTCACTCATATTGAAGCCACTGTGAATGACGTCGAAATCCAAGGGCAAAATATTCAGGCAGTTCTGACTGAAAATGGAGATCGGTTTGAAGCGGACGTTTTCTTAGATTGTACGGGGTTTCGGGCATTATTGATCAGCAAATTAAAGCAAGACAACTGGCAATCGTTCAAAGAAGCACTCCCCTGTACAAAAGCTGTCGCCCTACAGCGATCAATGCCAGACGGTGAATCACCGCGTTCCTATACAGTTGCGACTGCCTTAAGCAACGGCTGGGCGTGGCAGATAGATTTAACAAACCGACAAGGCACAGGCTATGTCTACGACGGCGACCGTCTTAGTGCTGACCAGGCCGAGCAAGAGCTGCGTGATTTCTTAGGGGCTGAGTCGGATGTCATCAAATCTGTCCATCTTGATATGCGCGTAGGGTGCCTCAAAGAATTCTGGGTTGGCAATTGTATTGCCATAGGTCTTTCGGGCGGGTTTATCGAACCTTTGGAATCCACGGGTCTTCATCTGATCAATCTATCGGCCGGCTTATTAGCCACCCATTTAGACCACGGCGACACTGATCAGTCAGTTCGAGACAGTTTTAATCGGTTGATGAATGGTTTTTATCAAGACCTGAAGCAATTCATTGTTTTGCATTATTGCTTAACGGACAGAGAGGATACCGACTTCTGGAGGCAAGCGCCAGCAACAGTAAACCAGACACCTTGGCTCAAAGAACAGCTTCAAATTTGGCACCATAAAATTTGTGAATATCAAGATCTTGCGGGCAGTTATTCTACTGTCTTTACAGATGAGAATTATCGCTATGTTCTCTATGGTATGGGACATCATCCTGCCTTGAAGCTTTCCGTAGATCAGGGAATCAGCAAAGACGTTTTTGACCGCGTAAAAAACCAATCAAATCGTGTTTTATCCAACAGCGTGCCGCATTTGGATTATCTCAATCAGATAAATTTGTAAAAGGGAAATTTGACCCATGAAACTCAAAGCTATCCTTGTAATTACAGCCTTACTTTTAGGCGGCTTTTACTATGTCTCTCAAGGGGAACCACAAGAGCTCTTCTTACCAATCATCCCAAAACCTCAGTCCATCGAGCACACAGCTCATAAGACTGTACCGATCAATTTTGACTTTGAACTTTCAGGGCATGACAAAACAATTGAACTGCTTAATTCTCTGATGACCAAAACATATGGTCACTCATTCAAATCAACCTCAGCAGGGGCAAAGCTTTCTTTCGACTTGGTCGACAGCCTCACAGGTCCTGAAGGATATTCACTGGATGTCTCAGAAAATGGAATTGAGATTAAGGCCGAAGACGAAGCAGGTCTTTATTATGGCATGGCAACATTCTGGCAATTATTCACGCATCATTTTGATTCTGGCAAGCCCCTTCCCTTTGTAAAAATTGAAGATAAACCGCGTTTCAAATGGCGTGGTTTAATGTTGGATGAAGGCCGCCACTTCCAAGGGGCCGCTTTTGTTAAAGATATGATTGACTGGATGAGTCTCCATAAATTCAATATTCTGCAGTGGCATTTGGTGGACGATCAAGGCTGGCGTATTGAAATCAAAAAATATCCAGAGCTTACAAATGTAGGTGCATACCGTGTGCCTGCAGGGGAAGGTGCTCGGGCGATCCTTGACCCAGCGACTGGCGAGCCAAAGAAAATTGGTGGTTTCTATACTCAAGAACAGGTCAAAGAAATTGTTGCTTACGCGGCAGCAAAACATATTACCATCGTGCCAGAAATTGGTCTTCCTGGCCATGCTCAATCAGCGCTTGCAGCTTATCCTGAACACGGTGTAAATCTTTCAGGTAAAATGGATGTTTCTGCGGATTGGGGCATTTTTGAATATACCTATAATTTAGAAGAGAAAACATTCGATTATCTTGAAGATATTCTTCTTGAAGTGATGGATCTTTTCCCGAGTGAATATATTCACCTTGGCGGTGATGAAGTCCAAAAGAACCAGTGGAAAGAAGATCCAAGAACCGCGCAGCGCATGGCAGAGCTTGGCATTGAGACAGTTGAAGGTATCCAGCCTTATTTTACACGGCACTTTGACCAATTCCTCTCTAAATACGGTCGTAAAATGATTGGTTGGGACGAAATTCTAGAAGGTGGAGATATTCATAAAACTGCCACCGTTATGTCATGGCGCGGTGAAAAGGGCGGCATCGAGGCAGCTCATAAAGGCCACACCGTTATTATGAGTCCTTGGCCAACCCTTTATCTAGACATGCATCAATCTACAAGCGAGAGAGAGCCCACAGGACGCCCTGCACTCGCTTCTCTTACGCCGCTAGAGAATGTTTATATGTATGAGCCTATCCCCAAAGAGTTACAAGGCACAGAGGGCGCCCATTTCGTTCTCGGCGCTCAAGGGAATATTTGGACGGAGCATATGCGCACAAATAACCAAGTCATGCATATGACGTTTCCTCGTGCAGCCGCTATATCAGAGGCAGCATGGTCGTCAAAAGAAAGAGATTTTAACAATTTCATGCAGAGACTTCCCGCTCTGTTTAATTGGTATAACAAACTCAACATCGCCTATGCTGATGTCGCTTTTGAAGTCAGGCCTAATATTACTGCCCCTGATGATGAGCAGCGCATTGTTTCTCTCTCCTCTCAACTGGATGTTGGGGCAATACACTATGCGATTAATAAAGAGTCTGTTAGTGCGTCAGACCCGATTTATACCGATCCTCTCACCCTAAACAAGAATGATACACTAATAACTTCTCGTTTTAAAGGTGACCAAATTCTCAGTGCGCCGACCTCACTTAAACTGGATAAGGTAAGTCTCTCAATGAGAACTGATGATACGCTTGAAGTGTGTGACGCAGGCTACCATCTGAAACTTGATGATGATTATCCAGAGAGCAAGGACAGAGCTTCCTTTAATATGAATATCTTACATCCCTGTTGGATTTACAAAGGAGCAGACCTTAAAGATGTAAAAACTCTTGAGTTGGTGGTTGGTCAAATTCCATTTAATTTCCAAATTGGTGCAGATTGGAAGCATGTGAAATTCGATACGCCTACTTCTAAAGACGGTGAATTGAACATCTATGAGGGTGTCTGCGAAGGCAAACCTTTACTGTCCCTCAGCCTCACGCCAGCTCTTGGCAATCATGGTCTAACAAATTTCTCAGCAGACCTACCAAAGACCTTCGACGGCGCAACCGACCTTTGCTTTAAATTTGCAAGGCCTGCCATCACGAATTTTGGCATTGGCCATAATCTTTGGGGCCTTGATAAAGTAACGCTTAGATAAGGAAGTCTCCTCTCTTAAGAGATAGATTTAAAATAAAAAAAGGCCCGCTCTTGGCGGGCCTTATCGTAGGAAACGGTCTTATATCTACCAAGTCCTTTTCTTATGCCCTCTAAGAGCATAATAGAGAATATAGAGATAAAGAGGCAAGCAGAGTAGATAAGCTGACTGCATATCCCCACCACCTTCAGCTATACTCCCAAAAGCCATCGGCACGATAGCGCCGCCGACAATCCCCATAATCAAAAGAGCAGATCCTTGAGCGGTATATTTTCCAAGGCCTTCCAAGGCAAGTGGCCATACAGCAGGCCAAACCAGCGCATGAGCCATCCCCATTAAAGCGACAAATAAAACTGGATTAGGAATTGTAGCAATCCCTGTCCAACCAAATAGGATCTCAGACAAGCCACTTGATGTTGGATCTGAAAGTAGAATACCAACAATACAAGCGCAACCGGCAATACCAGAACCAACCAAAGCTTGAGTTTGACTGAAGAAACGAGGGATACCGACGACGCCCAAGATATACCCTAGCACCATAAACACCATTGTATAGGACGTCAGTGAAGCAAAATGAGGCACGTTTAAATTGGATCCAAAGACACCGATAGAATCCCCTGCAATCACTTCCACTCCCACATAACAGAAGAGAGCAACAGTTCCTAGAATGACTTGAGGGAATTGAAGAATGTTGCCTTTTTCTTCCCCGCCTTCATCTTCCTCCGTTTGGATCTCTGGTAAATTAGTAAACTTAACCAAGCCAATAAGGAAAAAGAGAGCAACAGCCATATAAATATAAGGCATGACTAAACGCTCGGACAATTCTTGAATTTCAGCCTCTGTCAACTTTGCAAGGGCTTCAGGTGAACTATCAAGGCCTGATAGAATAATCGCTGCAAAGACAATTGGTACGACGACACCAGCAGCTTTATTAATTATTCCCATGATAGAGATACGCATCGCAGCCGACTCTTTTGGCCCCACAAAAACCACATAGGGGTTCGAAGCTGTCTGCAAGATCGTTAATCCTGTAGCAAGAACAAATAAGGCAATCAAAAAGACCCAATATTCAGCAGAAAACGCTGCAGGAATGAATAACAATGAACCGACGGCCATAATCGCAAGCCCTAAAGCCATCCCGTTACGATACCCTGTCTTTTTCAAAACCAAAGCCATGGGGAAAGCCATCACGAAATATGCGATGTAGAAGGCAAATGTTACAAAGAAAGTTTGAAAGTCATTCAACCCGCAAATTATCTTTAAGAACGGCATCAAGGATCCATTCAGCCATGTTACAAATCCAAAGATAAAGAATAATAATCCAATGATTGTCATTGGTAGAATACTCGTGTTGGTATTCTCTTGTTGAGCTGTGTCCATGACGGCCCTCCCTAAGTTATAGTTTTCCGTTAATCCAGTTTGACACTACCTTCCCTGCTGCATCAATCTGAAGAATATTTGCCTTTTTCCCGACTTCAAGTGAGCCATATTGATCTGACACTCCCAGAAAGTCGGCTGGTGTTTTCGACGCCATATAAACAGACTCCTCATATGTTACTGAAGTCCAAGCCGCTGTGTTCCTAACAGCAGAGATCATATCTAGATCACTCCCAGCTAACGTCCCATCCGGGCCCGTACATTTTCCTTCTTCAACTGTAATTTCTAACCCTTCTAATGTGAAAGATTTATTCACAGCGCCAACGCAGGGCATGGCATCAGAGACAAGCATCATCTTCGATATGCCTTTTGCCTTTATGGCCGCTTCTATGCTTGCAGGATGAACGTGAAACCCATCACTTATAATCCCGGCATAAGTCGCAGGGGTAGTAAGGGCAGCCCCAACAACACCAGGGGCACGACTATCTAATCCTGTCATTGCATTATAGAGGTGTGTAAATCCAGTGACACCCGCATCCACAGCCTGCATCATCTGTTCATAAGTTGCGGCAGTATGTCCCGCTGAAAGAACTGCGCCGCGAGCAACCAACTTTTCGACCATTTGAGGGGTTGTTTGCTCTGGGGCCAGGGTTATATGGGTAACCCCTTTTGAAAGGGATGTTAATACCTCAACAGCCTCGTCATCTAGCACGCGAAACTTATCAGCATTATGAATCCCCTTCTTCACCGGGTTTAGAAAAGGCCCTTCTAGATGTATTCCGATCACGCCTGGAACACCCTGCTCTATTGCGGCCTCTACTGCTGAAATTGCTTTCTTAACTGTCTCTAGAGTATCACTGATCAATGTGGGCAAAAAAGCACTTGTCCCATAAATGCGATGGGCGGCTCCGATAGTTTTAATTGTCTCAACGCTGGGGTCAGCATTAAAAAGTGCGCCGCCACCGCCGTTAACTTGCACATCAATAAACCCAGGAATAAGAAGATCTCCTTTACAGTCTATCTGTGTGATACCCTCACAAGAGATGTCAGACTCAAGAGCCTTAATATACTCTCCTTCAATGAGTAGATCATGACCTTCAACTTTCCCCTGAGGGGTCAATAGTGTTGCATTATGAAGCAAAGTTCTCATTAAACAGTCTCAGTCACTTTCTTTAAGTGGGGTGGTTCATCCGGATTATAGCCGCGGCTAACAGCAAGACTATTCACCATCAAGTAAAATGATTGAATTTTCAAGAGTGGACTCACAGCTTTATGAGCCCCTTGCACGATCGGAAGATTTATAGCGCCTTCATATTCCTTACCAGCTACCATTACAGTCGCCCCACGAGAAAGGAAATCTTCGATCACGTTATCAACGCTTTCGCGTGTTTCATCATCCTGAGTAAAAGCCAGAATAGGGAAGCCTTCATTCACAATAGCCATAGGTCCATGCTTCACCTCTGCCGCGCTATAAGCCTCTGCGTGCAAACCCGATGTTTCTTTAAATTTAAGTGCCGCTTCTTGAGCAATCCCTAGGCTCGTTCCGCGTCCAATCACAAAGAAGTTTGAAGCCTTTTGAAGAGCTTTTTCAGCCCCAGCCCAGTCCAGTGCCGCAGAGGCCGACAATTGATCAGGTAGATCATCACAGGCCTTTATCAAAGCATCATCTCCGGAGTAATAGGCTCCAAATTGATAGAGAGCCGAAAGAGAAGCGATGTAACTTTTTGTGGCAGCGACACTTTTCTCTGGCCCTGCATAGAGAGGGATAAAATGATCAGCGAGTTTCGCAAGCGGACTATCCTCTACATTTACAAAAGCCACAACAACAGCCCCAGCCTCCTTCGCTGCTTCAGCGGTTGCAAGCAAGTCAGGACTTGCTCCAGATTGAGAGATCGCAATGAAGAGCATATTCTTTAGATTAAGCGAAACCTGATACACGGAGTTAATTGAAGGGGCCAATGAGCATGTCATTAGTCCAAGTCGCGTCTCAAACAAATATTTTGCGTAAGTGGCTGCATGATCTGATGAGCCTCGTGCGCAGGTGGCAATGGCCGTAATATTCTTTGATTTTAACTCTTGAACCAGTGCGTCAATTTTGGACCGATTATTTTTAAATTGCTTGGCGACGACAGCGCTTGCTTCTAAAGCTTCACTGTACATTAGGGTTTTATTCGGAGAGAGAGACATCTTTTCTTCCATTTATCGATTTAATCTAT
The DNA here is from genome assembly GCF_031598375.1 of Temperatibacter marinus. Lineage (NCBI taxonomy): Bacteria > Pseudomonadati > Pseudomonadota > Alphaproteobacteria > Kordiimonadales > Temperatibacteraceae > Temperatibacter > Temperatibacter marinus. The sequence continues at coordinate 1,504,293 of NZ_CP123872.1, read as the reverse complement.
TGTCAATAAGGCTATCCACAACTGCAGGGTCTGCAAGAGTTGAGGTATCGCCAAGGTTTTTATATTCGTTTTCAGCAATCTTTCTGAGAATTCTACGCATAATCTTGCCCGATCGTGTCTTTGGCAAGGCGGGAGTGAATTGGATAAAGTCAGGCGAGGCGATAGGGCCAATTTCTGATCGCACCCACTGGATTAGCTGCTTTAAAAGAGCCTCGTCCGGCGTGCATCCTTCGACACATGTGACATAAGCATAGATGCCCTGCCCTTTAATATCATGCGGATAGCCCACAACGGCAGCTTCACTGACTTGCTCATGCGCTACGAGAGCACTCTCAACTTCTGCAGTGCCCATACGATGGCCTGAGACATTAATGACATCATCGACACGACCCGTAATCCAGTAATAGCCCTCTTCATCACGGCGACAGCCATCCCCAGTAAAATATAATCCTTCATAAGTTGAGAAATAAGTTTGCTTAAACCGTTCATGATCACCGTAAATGGTTCTCATCTGTCCCGGCCAACTGTCAACCATTACAAGATTACCTTCAGTTGCACCTTCCAAGAAATGACCCTCCGCATCAACAAGTGCTGGCTGTACGCCGAATAGAGGCTTGGTCGCAGACCCTGGCTTTAGGTCGGTTGCCCCAGGCAACGGCGAAATAAGAATACCACCTGTTTCTGTTTGCCACCATGTATCGACAATCGGGCACCTTTCTTCACCAACAACACGGTGATACCAAGACCAGGCTTCGGGATTAATCGGCTCTCCAACACTGCCCAATATCCTAAGAGAGGAACGATCTGTTGCTTTTACAGGACCGTCCCCTTCACGCATCAGGGCACGGATAGCCGTGGGCGCTGTGTAAAAAATATTCACTTTATGTTTATCAACAACTTGCCAGAACCGGCTGCTACTAGGATAATTAGGCACCCCTTCAAACATCAAACTTGTCGCACCATTAGCAAGAGGGCCATAAAGAATGTAGCTATGCCCAGTAATCCAACCTACATCTGCCGTACACCAGTAAATCTCTCCAGGTTTATAATCAAAAACATACTCATGAGTCATACTGGCCCAAACCATATATCCGCCTGTCGTGTGCAGAACACCTTTAGGCTTTCCTGTCGATCCACTGGTATATAGAATAAAAAGCGGGTCCTCGGCATTCATTGGCTCTGCTGGGCACGTATCCTCTAAAGTTCCAATCACGGCATTATAATTGACATCTCTATCTGGATCGCACGCAGTCTCAGTCTCAGTATGATATACCACAACAACTTTTTTGACAGACTTGCCATAGCTTTCCTCAAGTATGTCTAAAGCACGATCCACGTTAGCCTTAAGAGGAACGACCTTCCCTCCGCGCACACCTTCATTGGCAGTAATGATAAAGTCTGACTGACAATCATCAAGGCGCCCAGCAATCGCTTCTGGAGAAAAACCCCCAAAAATTACAGAGTGGATGGCCCCAATCCGTGCACAAGCCAGCATGGCGTATGACGCCTCAAGAATCATCGGCATATAAAGAGTGACCCGATCCCCTTTTTTAACGCCGATTGATTTTAACAGATTAGCCATTCGCGAGACGTGCAGCAATAAGTCACCATATGTGACTGAGGCATCATCAGCAGGATCGTCGCCTTCCCAAATGAGAGCTATTTGATTTTCCTTTTCTGGTAAATGACGATCAATGCAATTGTATGAAGCGTTGAGAATACCATCTTCAAACCATTTAATAGAAACATCCCCCGAAAAAGACGTGTTTTTAATTTTTTGAGGAGATGTGAACCAGTGAATGCGTTCCTTCTGATGTGCCCAAAATTCTTCTGGATCATTCAACGACTCTTCATAAAGACGTCTGTAATCTTCAGCTGTTACATGAGCTGTGTCACGAATTGTAGCGCTTACAGTAATGCGATCCATTTTATCCCTCTTTTCCCACGCTCGCAGCCTTTTCCCTAAAAACTTTCACCGAGCTTATTTTGAGAAAGAGATACAGTATATTGACAACGTTGTCAATTGTGTGAGATATAATACATAGAATTCTCCCTCAATATGTCATTTCTTGTGAGATAATATAGAAATACATGGAGAGTGATATCAATAGACAACGATGTCAATATGACAGTTAAATGCGACTCAGGTCCCAAGAATAGTCGCGCGAATACAAGGAGGCAACAATGTCATCTGTTCTTAACCTTATAAAGAGCGTGCAGTATATTCCTATATTCCAAGGGAAAGCAGAAACTGAACTTCACACAGTTTTAAGTCACCTCGAAGGCGTCTATGCACCGATCATGGAAATTCCACTGCGCTGTGAAGAAGCGCCAGAGCTGCTTCAACTTGCCAAAAAAACAGCGCCGCATTTCAAAATAGGCGCAGGATCAGTCTCAACTGTATCTGATGCGGAAAAAGCGTTAGATTGCGGCGCTGATTACTTAATGAGTGCTGGGGTGAATGATCGAGTTATGGCCTACGCCCTTGACCGAAATATTCCCATTTTTCCCGGTGTATACACGCCATCAGATGTTGAAAAGGCCATACAGTATGATTTAAAAATCATGAAATTTTTCCCCGCCAACGCGCCTGACTCCATGACCTTGTTGGATGCCTTTTACGGCCCATACCCGGAATTAGAATTTATTGCCACTGGCGGCGTGGATGACTATCTAAGACGCGACTTTCTGGAATGTCAAAATGTTGTAGCCTGCGGTGGAAGCTGGCCAATTAAACCCGCGCTCTCCAACACGCCCAATCTTGAAGAACTTGACCGACGGTTGACGCTTTTCTATGGACAGCGTTCCCTAGCCTGAATGGCGATCTCATAAAAGGGCCCATAAAATCTATGAGCCCCTTATTGATTTCAGCTTTCAGGCTTTTACTCAGCCCGCTCAATAATCATGGCAATACCCTGTCCAACGCCAACACACATGGTACAGAGAGCGTATTTTTTACCTGTATTCTGTAATTCGCGGGCAGCAGTCATCACCAACCGCGTTCCCGACATTCCAAGGGGGTGCCCCAGCGCTATGGCCCCACCATTTGGATTAACTCGGGGGTCATCATCCGCAACACCAAGGGCTCTCAGCACAGCCAGCCCTTGCGCCGCGAAGGCTTCATTCAATTCGATGACATCCATCTCCTCGATGGTAAGATGCGCTTTGCATAGGGCTTTCTTCACAGCTTCAACAGGCCCCACCCCCATAATACGCGGATCCACACCAGCAGTTGCCATTGTGATCACCCGTGCGACAGGTTGAAGACCATTTTCCCGTGCTGCTTCGGCAGAGGCGACAAGCATCGCTGCCGCGCCGTCATTAACACCTGAAGCATTTCCTGCCGTAACACTTCCGCCTTTCCTAAAGGGCGTTTTTAGCGACGCGAGTTTTTCCAAGGAGGTTAAGCGCGGATGCTCATCGCGGTCCACATGAATTGGATCGCCTCTTCGCTGGGGAATGTCAACCGTCATAATCTCTTGAGCCAGGCGACCATTTTCTTGTGCCTTTGCGGCCTTCTCTTGAGAGGCCAGGGCCATTTTATCCTGATCCTCTCGAGATATTGTATATTCCGCAGCAACATTTTCAGCGGTCTCTGGCATTGAATCGATACCATATTGCTCTTCCAATAAGCGATTAACAAATCGCCATCCGATGGTGGTATCGAACACTTCATTCGCCCTTGAAAAAGCCGTTGTTGCTTTAGGCATGACAAAAGGGGCCCGGGACATACTCTCGACGCCGCCTGCAATAGCAAGATTCATATCACCCGAAGCGATTGCACGTGCAGCGCTGCCCACAGCGTCCAAGCCAGACCCACATAATCTATTGAGGGTGACCCCAGGAACCGATACAGGGAGTCCTGCGAGCAAACCGGACATGCGGGCCACATTTCTGTTATCCTCTCCAGCCTGATTGGCGCACCCATAAAAAACTTCTTCAATGGCTGCAGGGTCTAGGGCTTCATTGTTTTTTAGAAGATGCTTAATAGGTAAAGCGCCAAGGTCATCTGCCCTGACAGAGGACAAGGCGCCCCCATACCGCCCAATGGGCGTGCGAATTGCATCACAGATATAAACATCTCTTGTATAGGAACCAGTCATTCTACTCTCTCTTCACTCGTTGATTTGGGACCCCGTTTTTGTACTCAATTCTTGATCGTAAAACAAGCTACATTCCCTTGAAAATCATGGTAAAAAATGAACATTTCAACTATTCTCTATTGATTAATGAGGCTTCCTTATGACATTGTGCGTGCCAAAGATTATATCATCCTAGGGGAAGAATAAGTGA